>JAUXFA010000188.1 GCA_030620285.1 Piscirickettsiaceae bacterium | reverse complement strand
GTCTTCCTAAGGAACGACATGGCTACGTCCGACTTCGTCAATACCGACCCGGTGATGATATTCGCTGTATGGACTGGAAAGTCACTCGTCGTACCGGTAAACCTCATATAAAAATTTATACCGAAGAACGTGAGCGTAATGTCTATTTAGCCATAGATCAACGTTCATCCATGTTCTTTGGCAGTACCGGCAAAATGAAGTCAGTGATAGCAGCAGAACTGGCCGCCCTGATTGCCTGGCGCATCACCGAAACGGGGGATCGTGTAGGGGCTTTAATCTACAATAATGAAGAGATTAAAACTATCCCTGCAAAACGAGGACGCCAACATGTGGTCAGCATACTAAATGAAGTAGTTAAGCAAAACCATCGACTTAAAAGCGGCCTGGTTGATAAAGTTCCCGCTGACTCACTCAATCAAATGCTGGCTAAATTAAACACTATTTGCAAGCATGATACTTTAATTATTCTTATTGGTGATGGCTCGGGCTGGAATGATAACAGTACCGATTTCATCAAAAAAATTCGTCAACATAATGAAGTGATTGCCTGTAGTATTTTTGATCCACTAGAAAGAGAATTACCTGAAATGTCACAAATGGTGGTGAGTGATGGTCAGTATCAAATCCAGTTTTCTTCAGAGACTGACAACATACAAAAGAAATATCATACTGAATTAGATCGTCAACTCAATATGTATGCAAACACAGCTCGACGCTATCGAATTCCCTTGATTTCCATCGATACCATCAGCCCTGTTGAACAGCAGCTGCGCAAAGCCTTAGGCCTGGTGACAAAATGAGTAAATTTCCAGAGCCTTGGGGTAATTATTTGCTTAAAGAGCTTATTGAAACCACTGCGCCAAAAATGACAAGTTTTTGGCCGCAAACCATTGGCTGGCAAGTTATTGCTGTATTATTGCTGTTAGCTTTAATAAGAAAGAGCTATCTTGCCTGGCAAGCCTATAAACGCAACGCCTATCGCCGTGAAGCACTGGCTTGGTTAAATCATTTACCGGTTTACATTAGTTTAAATGAACAGCCTATTTATCGGCAGCTACCCGCATTATTACGAAAAACAGCCCTACAAGCGTTTGGCCGTGATCAAGTCAGCCATTTATCTAATGAACATTGGGAGCATTGGTTAGATCAACAATGCGATAAAACCTCATTTAGCGAGCAATATACAAGCTATTTACACCCGTTGGCATACGCACCACAGCTTCAACTTGAAGCTCAACAAATGAAAAACTTGCTGCATGAAATCAATTTATGGATTAAATTTCATAGGAGGCTTGATGATTGAGTTTGTCTATCCCTGGTTCTTTGTTCTCCTAATATTGCCATTTCTAGCCAGATGGTTAGTACCTGTGTATAAAGAGCAAAAACAATCCGTACAAGTCCCCTATTTTCAACGTTTGGTTGATATTACTGGTGAAAAACCGCAAAGCAGCGCCGTCATACTGAATCGAAAACTTATACAATCTTTATTACTTGCTTTCTCCTGGATTTGTATCGTCACTGCACTGGCGAAGCCAGAAATAATTGGTGAGCCTATTGTGCAACAAAAATCAGCTAGAGATTTAATGATTGCGGTTGATTTATCTGCCTCAATGGAAGTAAAGGATTTTAAGACCAGCGATAATAAAACCGTCAATCGTTTAGTTGCAGTCAAACAGGTTTTATCTGATTTTGTTAAGGTTAGAGAACACGATCGTTTAGGTTTAATACTTTTCGGCGATGCACCTTATTTACAAGCCCCTTTTACCGATGATTTAACCACTTGGCTAACCTTATTAAATGAATCTGAAATTGGTATGGCCGGACAAAGTACGGCTTTTGGTGATGCCATAGGGCTTGCCATTAGTGTTTTTAATAATGAGGAAACAAAAAATCGCGTTTTAATTGTATTAACTGATGGTAATGATACCGCTTCGAAAGTTCCCCCGGTCGAGGCAGCCAAAGTTGCAGCAGCTTCCAACATTAAAATATATACCATTGCTATTGGTAATCCCGAAGCAGTGGGAGAAGAAAAAGTAGATATCGCCGTGCTTGAAGAAATTGCCAAGGTAACGAAAGGAAAAAAATTTCTAGCGTTGAACAGCAAAGAACTGCAACGTGTTTATCAGGAAATAAATACGCTGGAACCCCAATTATTTGATACCCAATCATTCAGACCAAGAACCAGTGCTCATTATTACCCCATCCTATTATTTGCTCTGGTGTATTTAGTTTCCTTATCTTTAGTCAACATACGTTTTAAATTCGCTTCAGGGAGTCACAAATAATGACAAGCTTTTTCCCTGATCTTTTAGCTCTGCAACACTTCCATTTTCTTCGACCCTATTGGTTATTACTCATAATCCCTTTTTTATTGATTATCAAATCGTTTGCTCGGCGTGATGATAATTTATCCTTTTGGCGAACTCTTATGTCTTCAGAGATACTTGCCGAGTTAACGCTTAAGGGTAGCAATAACAATTGGCTGTCACCTAAAAACTTCTCGCTTGTTATAGCGCTGCTTACCAGTCTAGTTTTAGCAGGGCCAACCTGGAGACAACAACCCTCCCCTTTCACTGAAGATAAATCAGCTTTGATCATTGCCTTAGATGTTTCCAAGACCATGAATCAAGCCGATGTACAACCCTCACGATTATTAAGAGCAAAACAGAAGATCATTGATTTATTAGCCCTTCGAGGCGATGCCAATACTGCCCTCATTGCTTATTCTGGCTCGGCGCATACCGTCATGCCTATTACCAGTGACAGTGATATGATTCGTCATTTTCTTGATTCCCTGGATAATAACTTAATGCCAAAATCTGGAAAAATACCGCAAGCAGTGCTCCCTCTCGCAGAACAGTTATTACGCCCCACCCTGGTACCGGGTACTTTATTGCTTGTAGGTGATGGTGCAAGTTCTGAAACGGTAGAACAATTTTCAGAGTTCTTTGATATTCAGGCTCATCAGCTGGTGGTTTGGGCGATTGGCAATACTCACAGCAAAAATGATGAGCAATCATCAATTATTCCAATGCAGTTATCACAATTAGAATTATTAGCGGATAAAAGCCATGGACGCTTAGTCTTGATGACTCATGACAAACAAGACGTCAATATCATTAATCGTACCATCGAAAATAATTTAGTGATCGTTGATGACGCAAGTCGCCCCTGGTTTGATGCAGGTTATTATTTGGTATTTGGTATCGCAGCTTTATTTTTGATGTGGTTTCGCCGTGGATGGAATCTTCAATGGTAATCACTTTTATAAAAACAAACTCTGCGAGTATTTTAAAGTTTTATCAACGATATAAACTTAAGATTATCATTGCCGCTTTGCTTTTAACCATCCTATTTGCTTACAGCAAACCACAACAATTTGCTGATCTATGGTTAACACCTGATCAACAAGGACAGCTATTATTTAATTTTGAATATTACCCGCTAGCAGCTAAGCAGTTTAGTAATACGCGCTGGCAGGCTTATAGTCTATACGCTTCTGAACAATTTGATCAGGCCGCGACCTTATATAACCAATTTGAACAAGCGGCTGATATACTTGCCCGCGCCAATGCTTTAGCGCAAGCACGCCGTTATATTAAAGCAAGAGACATTTATCAATCGCTGTTGAAGAATATGCCGGATAATGTAGCCGCTCGGCACAATTTAAAAATTGTACAAGCCATTATTGATGATGTTAATCGTATGTCAGAAAGTCAACAACCTGAAGAGGGTGATTCACCCAAAGAGCTTGGCGATGAGCCGCAAACTGGAGATGGTGCAGAAAAAGAACAAGGACGAAAACTAAAAATAGAACAGCTTAATGCTCATCAACTGT
>JAUXFA010000133.1 GCA_030620285.1 Piscirickettsiaceae bacterium | reverse complement strand
TGCGGGGCAAGTCAGTGCCATGCAAATGGGACTCGGGTTTGCCTCCATAGCTGATCCACAAAATGGTGTGACTATACCGGTTATTAGCCAATTTTATTTGGTCTTTGTCACCTTGGTTTTTCTCAGTATAGATGGCCATTTGATATTACTTCATATCCTGTCTGAAAGTTTTGTCACTCTCCCAATATCCGCATCGGGACTACCCTATACTAGTTTTTATGATTTGGTCGCACAGGGCAGCTGGATGTTTGCCGCCGGTGTATTAATCGCCTTGCCTTCTATTGGTTCCTTACTGATGGTGAACCTTACCTTTGGCATCATGTCTCGGGCGGCTCCTCAAATTAGTCCATTTTCAATCGGGTTTCCAATGACGATCACTTTAGGTTTCGTCATTATGTTTGTCACTCTATCTAATGTCTCTGTGCATTTAGTCAATCTGACCGATGAAATGTTACAAATGATTCGGTTACTGGTGATGCCAAATGGCTGAAGAATCATCAGGCCAAGATAAAACGGAACAGCCGTCACCTAAGAAATTAAGTGATGCGAGAGAAAAAGGCCAAGTTCCTCGTTCTAAAGAATTCACCACTGTTATCGTATTGATTACCAGTGCCATCGCGATGATGTTTGTTGGTTCAAATATTGTGGCAAGCATTACGGATGTGATGAAAGATTCATTTAGTTTTGATCGCCAACAGGCATTTGATCCTGAGGCAATGGCCAATCATTTTTTAAACTCTGTACAGGCCGTTTCCTTTGATGTTGGCGTGTTTTTAGCCACCACGATAGTGGCTGCACTGGTTGCACCTGCCAGTATAGGTGGCTGGAATTTCTCCATTCAAGCAATGGGCGTCAAATTGGATAAGCTTGATCCGATCAAAGGCATAAAAAGAATATTTGGGCCACAGGGTTTAGTAGAGCTGGCTAAAGCATTTGGTAAATTTTTACTGGTTGGTATTATTTCAACGCTTATTTTATGGAATCTACGTGACCAATTATTGACGCTGGGTCAGCAAGAAGTTGAAGTTGCCATGTCAGCCTTAGGTTCTTTGATACTGTGGGTGTTTCTCGCTATTTCATCAAGCTTAATTCTGATCGCCTTAATTGATGTGCCGTTTCAACACTGGAACCATAACCGACAACTTAAGATGACTAAGCAAGAAGTCAAAGATGAAATGAAACAAACAGACGGTAATCCTGAAGTAAAAGGTCGCATTAGACGAATGCAAGTTGAGCTATCACAACAGCGTATGATGCAAGAGGTACCAGAGGCTGACGTCATTATCACCAACCCTACTCACTATGCTATTGCGATACGTTATGACCAAACAGGAAGTGGTGCACCATTGGTTGTTGCCAAAGGTGCAGATCTTATTGCTCAACAAATTCGTACCGTCGGCGAAGCCAATGAAGTACCTGTTTTATTGGCACCGCCACTGACTCGTGCCATTTATTACAGCACTGAATTAGGCCAAGAGATCCCATCTGGTCTATATATTGCAGTAGCCCAAGTGTTAGCGTTTGTCTTCCAGTTGCGTCGCTATAATAACCGAGGTGGTAATAAGCCTAAACTCAACACGGAGGACCTGCCAATACCAGATGAATTAAAACGAGATTAAAGATAGATGGAAACAAATGATCCCATTGCACGATTGAAATCAATGGTCACTGGCAATTTTGCTGCACCGATGATCTTAGTGGCATTGCTTGCCATGGTCGTGCTTCCCCTACCTGCCTTTATGCTGGATTTATTATTCAGCTTTAATATTGCCCTCTCACTCACCATTATGCTTGCCAGCATATATGTACTCAAACCTCTGCATTTCGCCTCTTTCCCAAGCATTTTACTAATAGCCACATTATTACGCTTAGCACTGAATGTTGCTTCAACACGAATTGTATTGTTGGAAGGTCACACTGGTACCGCTGCAGCAGGTAATGTTATTGAGGCATTTGGTGAATTTGTAATTGGCGGTAATTACACTGTCGGTTTCGTGGTATTCGCAATTCTGGTTATCGTCAACTTTGTGGTTGTGACTAAAGGTGCAACGCGTATTGCCGAGGTCAGTGCTCGTTTCACATTAGATTCCATGCCTGGCAAACAAATGGCGATTGATGCCGATCTTAATGCCGGCCTGATTGATCAAGATGAAGCCCGCAGCCGACGAGATGAAATCATGCAAGAAGCAGATTTTTATGGCTCAATGGATGGTGCCAGTAAATTTGTTCGTGGTGATGCTATTGCCGGTATTTTAATACTATTTATTAACCTCATCGGTGGACTCATCATCGGTGTTGTACAACATGATTTAAGCTTTGCCGATGCTGCCCATAACTACACCCTATTAACCATTGGTGATGGCCTAGTCGCACAAATCCCCTCGTTATTGCTTGCTGCTGCTGCAGGCCTTCTTGTTACTCGTACAAGCAAAGCACAAGATATGGGTGAACAAATTGTCGGGCAATTATTTAAAGATCCAAAAACACTTGCTGCGACGTCTGCCATTATTGGTGGGATGGGTATTATTCCTGGCATGCCTAATGTTCCATTTCTTACTTTAGCTGCCGCTGGTGCCGCTGGTGCTTGGATGTTAATGCAACGTCAAAAAGCCGCCGAAGCTGCTATTAGACAACAACCACAAAAAGCTGAAACGCCACCAGAATTGAGAGAACTGGGTTGGGATGATCTCAGCCCTGTGGATCCGATTGGCTTAGAAATTGGTTATCGTCTTATTCCCTTAGTTGATAAAAACCAAGGTGGCCAATTAATGAGCCGAATCAAAGGGATCCGTAAAAAGATCTCGCAAGAATTAGGATTTTTAATTCCGCCTGTTCATATCCGTGACAATCTTGATTTATCACCAACGGCTTATCAAATCACACTATTTGGAGTCACATTCGGTGAGGCTGAAATTCATCCTGAGCGCATGATGGCAATCAATCCGGGTCAAGTATTTGGCGAATTAGATGGTATTAAAGGTAAGGATCCTGCCTTTGGACTTGATGCCGTGTGGATTGAAGCTAACCAGCGAGAACATGCCCAAGCACAGGGCTATACCGTGGTGGATGTGGACACTGTCATTGCCACCCATATCAGCAAAATATTACAAAATCACGCACATGATCTATTAGGGCGTGAAGAAGTACAGCAACTGCTTGATAACCTATCAAAAACAGCACCAAAACTAGTCGAAGGACTAGTGCCCGATACGATTCCTCTTGGTGGGGTTCAAAAAGTGCTACAAAACTTATTAGAAGAAAATATACCTGTTCGTGATATCCGCACCATTATTGAATCGATATCAGAACAAGCCGTCAACAATCCTGATCCTGAAATTATTACTGCCTCAACACGAATGGCATTAAGCCACTCCATTGTGCAACACGTGAATGGCATTCAAGCAGACCTGCCGATCATCACATTAGATCCGGAGCTGGAACAAATATTGCTTCAGACATTACATGCCACCGGTGATGGTGGTGCCAGTTTAGAACCAGGGCTTGCAGAGAATATGCATAAAAATTTGAATGAAGCAGCACAACGACAAGAAATGGCTGGTGAATCATCCATCCTTGTCGTTCAGGCGGGATTACGTACTTGGATCTCACGTTTTATTCGTCATTCAATACCGAGTCTGAATGTGCTCTCTTATAACGAGATACCCGATAATAAACAAATTAGAATTGTGGCTAACGTTGGTCGTTAGTGCTAAAGGATACTATTATGAAAATTAAACGATTCCAAGCTGCCGATGTACGTCAAGCTATTCAAGAAGTGAGAGAAGTCTTAGGGCCTGATGCTGTTATCTTATCGAATACTCGTGTTGATGGCGGTGTCGAGATTGTTGCTGCGACGGACTACGATGAAAAAGAATTTAAACGCAGCTCTCAACTTGATGATAGCCCAACAAACTCGCAACCTCGAGTTGAGATTAATCCATCAATAGAATCTGCTCGACCTGTCGCTACCGAACGGCCACAACCTACACAAAATGTCTGGTCACAAGAACCTACTTTAGTGCAAATGCGCAAAGAGATGTCAGGCTTAAAAGACATGCTGCAAAATCAAATGTCTGATTTAGCATGGAAAGACATGGAACGCATTAATCCAACACAGGTACAACTATTGCAACGCCATTTACAAATGGGCGTTCATGTTGACCTTGCGAAACAGATCACCTCACAGACATCGGCTTCTCACGATTTAGAAACCGCATGGCACCATTCGCTAGGTATTCTTGCAAATCAAATAGAACCCTTAGCTGACGATATCATTAATGATGGTGGTATTTATTCCCTTGTTGGTCCCACTGGTGTCGGAAAAACAACTACTATCGCAAAAATTGCAGCGCGATGCGCACTTAAACATGGCGCAAAAAATGTCGCATTGATTACCACGGATTGTTATCGCATTGGCGGACAAGAACAGCTCCGTACTTATGCGCGAATTTTAGGCGTACCGGTGCGTGTCGCCAAAACACATCAAGAATTACATGATTCTCTTAATGATCTACTTGATCGCCGCTTTATCCTGATCGATACTGCAGGTATGAATCAACGAGATATGAAACTGACGGAGAAGTTTGCATTGCTACAAAATCAATCTCCACATATTAAAAATTATTTAACTTTGTCTGCAACCACACAAGTTAATGTACTCAATGATATTATTAACGCTTTCTCACATCTTAAATTAAGTGGATGTATTTTGACTAAAACAGATGAAGCAAATAGTCTTGGTGGAGCCATCTCAGCAATGATTCGTCATCACTTACCACTGGCCTACGTATGTAATGGCCAACAAGTACCCGAAGACTTCAGCTTTGCTCTGCCCAATACACTAGTCAAACAGGCAAGTGAATTAAGAAATGAACAACAATTGGATC
>JAUXFA010000006.1 GCA_030620285.1 Piscirickettsiaceae bacterium | reverse complement strand
TGAAGGGCTAGGAGACATTTCCTGACCATATAAAAAACGTGATTCAGTATGTAATAAGTAAAGTTGTTGGCAAGCGCGAGTCATGCCGACATAACAAAGACGACGTTCTTCCGATAGCCGTGCTGGATCATCACTGGTTTTTTGCCCGGGGAATAAACCTTCCTCCATGCCCACCATAAACACTACCGGAAATTCTAGGCCTTTGGCAGAGTGTAGCGTCATTAACTGTACACAATCTTCCCATTTATCAGCTTGATTTTCACCGGCTTCTAATGCAGCATGCGATAAAAATGCATCTAATAGAGGCATATCTTGTTCAGCCTCTTCGGGCATTTTAAATTGGCGAGTGGCATTAATTAATTCATCCAAGTTTTCGATACGGCCTTGGCCTTTTTCAGATTTATCTTTATCAAAATGGGCTCGCAGTCCACTTTCATCAATTACTAAAGACGTCAGTTCTTGTAAGGGTATGGTGTCATCTTGCGGTGTTAATGAATCAATTAAAGATAAAAATCCGGTCAATGCATTGCCTGCACGAGCAGGGAAAAACTTAGCGGCTAATAGCTCAACAGTAGCTTGCCACATGGTTTGGCTTTGTTCACGAGCGTATTGGCGTAATTGGGTCAGCGTCGCGGCGCCAATACCACGAGTTGGCGTATTCACAACACGTTCAAAGGCAGCATCATCATTGCGATTGGCGACTAGTCTCAGATAAGATAAAACATCCTTGATCTCAGCACGTTCAAAGAATCGTAAGCCGCCATAAACTCGGTAAGGCATATTGGCTTGTAATAAGGCTTCCTCAATGACTCGAGATTGGGCATTGGATCGGTATAACACCGCATTGTCAGCACGATTGCCGCCTTTGTCGACCCATGTTTGGACTTCTCCAACGAGATAAGTTGCCTCATCACGTTCGTTATAAGCGTTATAAATTTGGATTAGTTCGCCATCGTCATCATTGGTCCACAACTCCTTGCCTAAACGCTCACTATTATTGGCAATAACGGCATTAGCACCGGCAAGAATATTACCGGTAGAACGATAGTTTTGCTCTAGGCGAACAGTGTCAGCATTGGGGTAGTCTTGATGAAATTTTTGAATATTTTCGATCCGAGCACCACGCCAACCATAAATTGATTGATCATCATCACCGACAATAAATAAATGACCTGTTTCTCCCGCGAGCAAACGCAACCAGGCATATTGAATAGTATTAGTATCTTGAAACTCATCAACCAGAATTTGTTGAAAACGTTGTTGGTAATTTGCCAGAATATCGGGGCGTTTTAACCATAATTCATGACAGCGTAATAAAATTTCACCAAAATCAATGACGCCTGCACGTTGGCAGGTATCTTCATAGACTTGATAGATGGATAACATTTTCTGTGAATAAGGATCATTGCCAGCTTGAATATGCTTAGGTCTCAGACCTTCATCTTTTTGAGCATTAATAAACCACTGCGCCTGTTTGGCAGGCCATTGAGCTTCATCCAGCTCCATACCACGCATAATGCGTTTTAACATACGGAGTTGATCATCACTATCTAAGATCTGAAAGCTTTGTGGTAGATCAGCATCTTTCCAATGAGCACGAAGCAAGCGATGAGCGAGGCCATGAAAAGTACCGACCCACATGCCACCGATGGGATAACCCAACATATATTCGATTTTGCCACGCATTTCTGCGGCAGCTTTATTGGTAAAGGTCACTGCAAGGATGTTAGCGGGGGAGAGTGCCTCTGCTTGAATAAGCCAAGCAATACGGTGAACTAATACTCGCGTTTTACCACTGCCTGCACCGGCTAAAATTCGGGCATGGCCCAATGGCGCCGCAACGGCATCACGTTGAGGTTTATTGAGATCATTAAGTAATTCAGAAACATCCATAAGGAGCTAAAACCATTTTTTTATGCAATCTCTATGTCGGCACAGAAACAAAAAAACACTGAACATGATAGACATGCACAGTGTTTCAGTATTTTTATAAGATTTCCATCTCAGGAAACCTTAAGGTATTAAATATTGCTATCTAAAAAGGCAGTCAATTGTGATTTAGTTAAAGCGCCAACTTTAGTTGCTTCCACTTCGCCGCCTTTAAATAACATTAGCGTAGGAATTCCACGAATTCCATAGCGTGGTGGTGTTTCTGAGTTCTCATCAATATTGAGTTTGCAGACAGTTAGTTTGCCAGCATATTCAGCGCCAATTTCTTCCAGAATAGGGGCAATCATTTTGCAAGGTCCACACCATTCCGCCCAGTAATCAACTAATACAGGTAAGTCCGACTGTAGTACTTGGCTTTCAAAATCGCCATCAGTCACATTGGTGACATTTTCGCTCATGTTTCTTATCTCCGGTGGTATATAAATTATTGGAGGGCTATACTCACGCACACCAAATTAAGTAATATTTTTTCCTATCAGCAAAGGTAATGCAAGTATTTCTATGAGTACACATTTAACAGAGCAGGCTTTTTCATCATTACCTTTGCATGAGACGCTTCAAAATGGCCTGCGTAGTGCGGGCTTTGAGTTTTGCACGCCTATTCAAGCGCAGTCATTGCCACTATTACTGTCAGGACAAGATGTAGCAGGGCAGGCACAGACTGGAACAGGTAAAACAATTGCCTTTTTATTAGCTACTTTTCAACGATTATTGACTGAACAACCGATTCAAAATTGGGATGGTAAGCAACCTCGAGCATTCATCTTAGCCCCGACGAGAGAGCTTGCAAATCAAATTGCAAAAGATGCTCATCTGCTTAATAAGGATGCTAAGTTGCGCATTGTTGTCGCCTATGGTGGTAAGGATTACGAAAAACAAAAAACAGCGATTACCGATGGTGTTGATGTTTTGATTGGCACGCCGGGTCGATTGCTGGACTATCATAAGCAACGAGTTTTCAATTTGAAATTTGTGCAAGCGGTAGTATTAGACGAAGCTGATCGAATGTTTGATTTAGGTTTTATTAAAGATGTGCGCTATTTCTTACGTCGTGTGCCTAAACCCACCGAACGTTTAGGCATGCTGTTCTCTGCGACATTGAGTTATAAAGTCACCGAACTTGCCTATGAGCATATGAATAATCCTGAAAAGGTAGAAGTAGCTGCTGGAAAAGTGGCAGGCGATCGAATAGAAGAAAGTATCTATTACCCAGCGAATGAAGAAAAAATCCCATTATTACTCGCATTGATTAAACGGATCCAGCCGTCACGTGGCATTGTATTTGTAAACACTAAACGTGTTGCTGATCGGGTATGGGGATTTTTGGAAGGTAATGGCCATAAGGCTGCACTATTATCAGGTGATGTGCCACAGAAAAAACGGGAACGTTTATTAAAGCATTTCCAAGATGGCGAGTTTCCTTTTTTAGTGGCCACAGATGTGGCTGCCCGAGGTTTACACATTCCAGAAGTAAGCCATGTATTTAATTATGATTTACCTCAAGATGCAGAGGACTATGTGCATCGTATTGGTCGAACTGCTAGAGCAGGTGCCAGCGGAGTTGCCATTAGTTTTGCCTGTGAGGATTATGCATTTTCATTGCCCGATATTGAGCAGTATATTAAACATAAACTACCTGTCGAAGTGGCATCAGATGAACACTTAGAGCAAGTACTCCCGGCAAAGAAACCAGAAAAAAGACCGCCGACGCATCACCATAAACAAAGTTCAAAGGGTAATCGCAATAATAAGCGCCCTCATCGATCACACCGTAAGCCTGCAGGGAGTCAGGCCAATTAATGCAAATCAATGGCGCTCCATTTGCCATAACATTTAGCCCGAAGTCTTCAGAACTTCAGAATACCTCACGTCTACCCGTTACCATTGATTCAAAGTCAAGTTTTGCATTGACTGATGGTAGGCCGCCACAAACAAACCTTGAATATCCCTCGAAACAACGAGTAATAAGGGGAGAGGATGCTCAGCAAGCCCAATTTGTTCGTTTGTTAGCAACAGATAATACGTCTTTTTCACAGTCTGGATCCAAGCCCTTACCAGTAGGTGTTCAACAATATTTGAAAATAGCAGAATTATTATCAGAGTCAGTCCAACGGTTATTTGATGAAACAGCTTAGTACGGCAATATTATTACTGTGTTGTTTTAGTTTAGTTGCGTGTAGCAGTAAATCCAAAATAGTAGCAACTGATCCTGGTAATGCGGGCATTGCAAGACTGGCTAAAAGTGATATTAATGAAGTGATTGAGCATCATCAGCGTGCGGCCATGCGCGATCTTAAAGAGCTGATGGTGAAATTGTATCGACGCAATCCTGAGGGTCGGCATGATGAAAAGCGGCGCGCTATTGAAGCCAGTGTGGATTTGGTTTTTGCCACGCCCCATGATAAATATTATCCACAATGGCGGTCCATGAAGCCGACCGATATTGTTCGCATTGCGCTCGATGAAACCTATCAGGGAACCGATCGTGTATTACCCTTTATTGTCGGTTTAAGAATGATGATTATGGCATCTTATGATAATCATACGGAGTTTTATTATCTAACCAGTATCAATGAGCAAAAGCTCTATAACAGTGCCCGAAATATTGAGATTTCAGCATGGCTATTAGCAGAAAATCGGGATATTAATGGCCAATTATTACTGATGAGTGATAGTGTTGAAGGCGAGCAGCGAAACTTGAGTTATCAGCGACTTATTGGTCGTTTGATTGCAACACAGGATAATTTAGCTGAAATTATTTCCAATAAAACAGGTCGTTTAATCAAGACCGTAGTGGTCAAAGCCGCTTCACTGATGTTTTTGCCAATTTAGGTTATAATTTGGCTCTTTCATAATCACAGGAAAGTAAGGATATAAATATGGATCAGTTACTAGACAATATGAGAACAAATAGTTTTTTCGATAGTCCCTTAGGACATGCATTAATAGGCTTGGCGATATTAATTGTTGGCTTGTTTGTTATTAAGCTTGCATCTAAATTCATCAAATCAGGTCTTTCAAAAATCTCTTTCCTAAATTATACCGATGATGAGGGTATAACAACTGATTTTGCAACACCTATCGCATCATTAATTAAAGCAGTATTAACGATATTCGTATTAATGGTGGTATTGCAGTATTTCAATCTCACCGATGTATTAGCGCCACTTAAAGAAATGACCACTAAATTTATGGAAGCGATTCCAGGTGTTATTGGCGCAGGTGTTATTGCTTACGCTGGCTGGATCATTGCTAAAGTTGTTTCTCAATTAGTGAAAGTAGGCCTCGCAAAAGTAGATACGCAAATTGCCGAGAAAACCGGCAATACCGATTTGAAAATATCCGCTTTTGGTAGTGCCTTTGTATTTATCGCTATCTTATTACCGATAGTGGTGAGTGCTTTAGGTGTATTAAATATTCCTGCTATTTCACAGCCTGCTTCGGCAATGATTCAAGAATTGATGACGGCCATTCCTAATATTATTGGTGCAACAGTGATTCTTCTCGTTGCCTATTTTGCAGCTAAATTTGTTATCTATCTGTTAGCTAGCTTGCTTGATGGCTTAGGTGTTAATGCCATGCCAGAGAAATTAGGCATGCAAGGATTGTTCACTGAAAGCTTTACGGTTACTAAACTAGTGGGTGGTACGGTAATGTTCTTTTCTATGTTAGCCGCCGCGACAGCAGCCGTTAATATTCTAGGAATTAATATTATTTCAACTATTTTTGCCAAGGTAATAGAGTTTGGTGGTGGCATCTTAATCGGTGGTGTAATCCTTATCATTGGTAATGTACTCGGTAATCTTGCACATCAAAAACTCACTGCTGCGGGTAATGACACGGTAGCTAACATTGCTCGATTTGCGATCATTGGTCTTGTGCTTGCTATGGGCCTACGAGCAATGGGTCTAGCAGACAATATTGTAAATATGGCATTTGGTCTGACTCTGGGTAGTGTTGCAGTTGCATTTGCATTGGCATTTGGTTTGGGTGGCCGTGATGCAGCTAAAACAGTGACAGATGATTGGGCCAAAAAACTGGTGAAAACCAAGAAATAAATTAAAAATTATTTTTAGTAGGTTTATTATAAAAGCCACATAATGTCATGCATTGTGTGGCTTTTATATAACAAGAGGTAAAGAATGATGATGAAGTTATTATTGGTGGTCTTTGCTATGCTTTGTTTAGTTGCATGTTCAGATGATAATAAGGTTCCTGAGGGTGAGCATGTCTGGAAAGAACAGACTGAAATGATCGATAAAGCAAAAGATATTGAAGCTTTGATTAATCAGTCAGCACAGCAGCAACGTGAACTTATTGAACAAAAAACCCAGTAAAGTGAACGTCATTTACTGAGTTTAGGGTTGGCAAAGCGATGTCCAGAAGCTTGATGCATAAACAAGTTTCTAAGTAGCGTGGATTGATTAACCGTTTTAAGGCCAAACCGGCGCGCCCAGCGAATAGGGGCTAGTTCACTGCCAAAGACACGTTTAAAGGCATCCATAGTCATTTGCATGGCAATATTATCGCCTTTTCTGCGACGTTGATATTTGTTTAATGTATGCAAACTACCAATATCACGACCCTGTTGATGTGCTTCTATGACGACTTCAGCTAAGGTAGCAGCATCCAGGAGGCCAATGTTGACACCTTGTCCTGCTAAGGGATGAATGGTATGAGCAGCATCACCAACAAGAGCAAACCCTACTTCAACATAATGAGTAGCATGACGTAATTTGAGGGGGAATTGAGCACGTTGGCTGACATCAATAATCTTGCCTAGTTTCTTTTGAAAAGCATCAGCAAGAGTACTTTTAAATGCCTCATCATCAAGTTGGCATAACCGTTCAGCTTCTTCAGTGGAGTTTGACCAGACTATTGAACATTGATGACCATCTGACAGCGGTAAAAATGCCAAGGGCCCCTCAGCTAAAAACCGTTGCCGAGCAGTTTGTTGGTGTGATTGTTCGGTAGTGACTGTGCAAACAACCGCAGATTGATCATAATCCCAACCACGAGTTTCTATACCAAGCCATTCACGCAGTAATGATTGAGCACCGTCAGCACCGACAATTAAGTTAGCGGTCATAATGCGGCCATCTTCGAGTGTAAGCGTGTTGTCGACTAATGATGTTGGTTTTGCTGGGCAAAGCAAGTCTATATTGGATAGTTCAGCACCGCGTCTTATACATGCTTGTTGTAGGTTGCGATTTTCAACAATATTGCCGAGTAGAGGTTCGCCAATATCGGCACTGTCAAAATGTAACGCACTATCCGATGTCTCCCATACTTTCATATCCGTGAACGGGCTTATTCTACTGGTGATTAGCTGTGGCCAAACACCTGAATTTTTGAGCAATATTTCACTAGCACGGGTTAATGCGCTCACACGTAAATCGGGAACATCGTGTTCCGTAATCGTTTTGAGTGGATAGGCTTCAATAACAGCAATATTTAAAGTAGATTGCTCGGCTAATGCCACCGCTAAGGTCGCCCCCACCATGCCCCCACCAATAACAATAACATCGTAATGTTCACTCATAATGAAATACCTCGACCTAGCCGAGGTTGTTTTCGAGCTAAGCCCATACTCTTTTGGGCTAATAGATGTTTGATTGGCGATAAGGCATCTATTGCTGCAAGCCCAGCACCTCGTAGATGACCTAATAAGGGATTGTCATTACTAAATAATTTAACTAGACCATCAGTTGCTTGAATAACATTATCCTGATCATCTTGTCGCCATTGCTGGTAGTCATGTAATAATTGAGCAGTACCACAATCATCAGCATTAACAAGCACATCGGCTAAGGCTGCCACATCACGCAAACCAAGATTAAATCCTTGTCCTGCAATAGGATGCAGATTGTGGGCGGCATTACCAATCAATACAATGCGTTGTTGAACAGCTTGGTCGGTTTGCATTAGTTTTAAAGGATAACTATGTCGTTGCCCAACATGAGTGAATTTGCCGAGCCGATAACCAAAGCGGTCTTGTAATTTTGTCAGAAAATCATGATCTGATAAATTGAGAATATCAACTTCATCACCTGTTGAAACTGTCCAGACAAGGCTGCACCGATTATCGGACATAGGCAGCAATGCAAGGGGGCCAGAATCTGTAAAACGTTCAAATGCACGACCTTGATGAGCCTGCTCAGTAGTGATGTTTGCGGTAATGGCAGTTTGGTGATAATCCTGCTGTGATGCACCTAAACCTAATAATCGACGAATAGTAGAATGTCCTCCATCGGCGGCTACAATAAGTTTGGCTGATAAATGTTGTTCATCATCTAACACAAGTTCAACAGAATCTGGATATTGGGTGAGAGCGGTCACTTTAGCCGGACATATCAATTGAAGATTATCCTGTCGGGATAAAGTTTGATTGAGTACTTTTCCTATTTCGCGGGCGGTAATAACTTGACCTAGTGCCGCTACATTTTCAGACTGGGCCGATAGTCGAGTAACACCGAAATGTCCACGATCAGATATATGAATATCACTAATGGCAGTACTATGAGGTGCAAGTTGCTGCCATAATCCCATGGCTTCAAAAATACGTTGAGAACCATAAGCTAAAGCAATTGCGCGGTCATCGTAACTCGGTTGTTGTTTAGAATTGAATTCAAATGCTTCGATAACGGCAATCTTTAAGGGTGATTTTTTTAAGGAACAAGCTAGACTTGCGCCAACCATGCCGCCGCCAACAATAATCAAATCGAAGTGTTGAGTTTTCACTTATTTTGCAGCCATTAGTGCTTCAATCTCTGCTACCTCTTTGGGTGCCGACTTTGATAATACATCATGCCCTGTTTTAGTCACTAAGACATCATCTTCGATTCGAATACCAATAAAATGCCATTTTTTCGGAATATTTTTAGGATCGCGAATATATAAGCCTGGCTCCACAGTGAGCACCATACCCGGCTCTAATAGTCGCCATTCACCACCGACTTTATAATCACCAACATCGTGTACATCCATACCTAACCAATGGCCAGTGCGATGCATATAAAAATCACGATATTTTTCATTTTTAATCAGTGATTCTAGCTTACCTTTTAATAAACCTATTTTTAGTAAGCCTTCTGTTAATATCCGCACTGCTGCCTCATGAGGTTGATTCCAATGATTTCCTGGTTTGACCTCTTCGATAGCGGCTTTCTGAGCATCTAATACGATGTTATATAAGATTTTCTGGCTGGCGGTAAACTTGCCATTCACTGGGAATGTACGGGTAATATCTGCGGCATAATAGTCGTACTCACCACCCGCATCGATCAATAATAAATCTTTGCTTTTTAAGCGATGGTCATTTTCAATATAATGCAAAATGCAGCCATTTTCACCGCCACCAACAATCGATGGGTAAGCGGGAGAGTGGCAATCATTTTTCATAAACTCATGAATGATTTCAGCTTCAACCTGATATTCCCATTTGCCTGGCTTAGTAAATTTCATCGCACGAATATGTGCTTGAGCAGAGGTTTCGGCCGCATAGCGCATGGCTTTAATTTCGTTACTACTCTTAAATAAACGCAATTCGTTCAATACATGATCTAACTCAATCATTTCAGAAGGAGAAGACATTCCTTGGCGCGAGGCATTACGAAGGTGGTTTAACCAGCCCACCATACGATGATCAAAAGAAGGCACGTTACCCATGGTATAGAAGACTTTTTCCTTGCCTTCTAATAATCCCGGCAAAATATCGTTTAAATCGGAGAAAGGATAAGAGTCATCAGCACCATATTTTTCAATAGCACCTTCTTGTCCAGCGCGATAACCATCCCACATTTCTTTATTGAGATCACGTTCACGGCAAAATAATAGATATTCACCATGAGGTCGTCCCGGAACGATGACAATGAGTGATTCTGGTTCATCAAAGCCGCTAAGGTAATGAAAATTACTATCGCTACGGAAAATATAATCAACATCACGATTACGTGTGCATACTTTTGCGTTGGGCAAAACAGCGATACTATTTTCACCCATAATATCGATCAGTCGCTGTCGACGTTTAGCAAATTCTTTTTTATTCATAGTCATTTTAATGTTCGATATTATTATCAGAGGCTTCGGGTGGCTGTAGTTCACCGTAAATTAAGAAAAGCCCCATACGCAAATATTCTACAAGCTCTTCAAAATTGGCTTCATCGGTATCAGAGTCTTCTAAATCATCCTCATTTATCTGGCTAATATTAATGACATCAGTAATATATTCTTTGGTGTCTTCCGATAATTCCGTGTCATCGGTCAGGCCAGATGCACCAAGGCCATAGACTAATCCTTGGCACCAGTCAGACATGGCAGATATACGCGAAGTAAGCGGTGCATTATCATCAGGCAATTCGAGCTGTAAATCGAAATCAAGGCTATTCAGTGATTGCACTGTTTGATCAAATAATACCGTCAGATCAAGAATTTCTTCTTCACCAGGATCTAAGTCCTCAAATAGTTTTTTAAACCATGTGATGCGATTTGCTTGCGAATCAAGACATAATAATCCGCATAATGCGCCTTGTAATTCTGCTGCATTTGCTGGGCCATCTCCGGCTTGGTTATCGGGTGAAAGAGATGGAAAATACAATTCAGACATGATGATACAACCTATATGTAAAAAAATTATGAAGACAATTGTTGACCCAATTGGTAGGGCACGTCTATAGTTAGCTATATTTTCGCACAGCTAAGAACCCATAGTAATGGAAAAAGACGTGATTCAACAATTAGAACAACAAGTAGATGACCTGCTTTATGCGAGTCGTCGTAGTCGTGATGAAAATATGCTGCTGAAATCACAACAGGCTGCATGGCTAACAGAGCGGACGCAATTGCTTGAAAAAACAGAAACAGCACGGGGTCGAATCGATAAGATGGTTCAGCGCTTAAAAGAAATGGATGATGAACTATGAGTTCACCAGTCTCCGTTACAATTCTGGGTAAAGAGTATCAAATTGCTTGTCCAGAAGAAGAAAAAGATGCGCTTATTTCTTCCGCACAATTACTCCATGACAATATGGAAAAAATTCGTTCTACTGGTAAAGTCGTTGGCCTAGATCGCATTGCGGTCATGGCAGCGCTTAATATTGCGCATGATCTCATTACTATCGAGGACAATGAAGGCAGTGGCTTAGCGGATGTCAATAAAAGTATTTTACTGATGAAAGATAAGGTTAGCGCCTTTTTAGAAGAAGATAGACAGTTAGAACTCTAAAATAATCAGCCCCTTGCTTGAATTAGGCGTATCATTAATACCAGTCCCTGCGGTGTTCGATAGTGACATTAGTTTCTTGACCCGATAAGCATTTATGCACGGGAGTTGATTAGTGGCAGGCGTGCAAACCCATCTTGAATGGGCAGCCCAAAGCTTCAATGAGATTCCCACTTGAACCAAAAGATGGTTCGAGGACACCGTCACAACGGCACTGTGGGGCATTTACCTTCCTACGTATTTCCTTCCTCTTAAATGACTCATTTAATATAGTGTCATTATTTAACTATGCTGTTCATGCATCAAAACCAATGGTTTAATAGCTGTATATGTCAGCACATTTATTGCTAAATTTAAAGTAAAGGAATCCTTATGAGCAAAATTATAAAAATATCTGTTGGGCTAGTTGTTGTCGCTATCATTGGCGTGATAACAGTAATCAGCAATTTAGATATAAATCAGTATAAGGGCGAGATAATTAATGTCGTTGAGGAAGCTACCGGTAGAAAATTACAAATAGGCGGTGATTTACAATTTGGTCTATCACTGATTCCTACGGTGATCGTTGAGGACGTTAAGTTTAGTAACGCTAAATGGGGTTCTAAACCTGAGATGTTGAGTCTTGATAAATTTGAAGTTCAAGTGTCGATATTACCGTTATTAAGTGGCAACATTCAGGTTAATAAAGTGATTTTATTAGAGCCTAAAATTTTACTTGAGACCAATAAGTCGGGCTTGGGTAACTGGGTGTTCGCGAGTACAAATAAAGACGAAAAACAATCATCTTCTGAGTCCGCAGCACCTGCCATTATCGTTAATGAAGTGCATATTAGGCACGCAACTATTACGTATAAAGATGGTGTGACAGGCCAAGAAACGAATATTGTCATTGATAAAATTATTTCAGAGGCGAAGGGTGTTAATGATCCTTTGTCAGTGATAATGAAAGTTGCCTATAACGAGATTCCAATTGAAGTGAAAGGTAGTTTGGGTTCACTGACTCAACTTAGCTCTAATGATAACTATCCTATTGATCTGCTGATTAATATCAGTGATGCCAGCATCAATTTGAAAGGGCAAGTAGCCAAACCGCTGGATGGTAAAGGGCTTGATATGGATGTTAGTTTTAATATTGATTCGTTATCAACACTATCAGAATTAGCAACTAGTGAATTACCCGATCTTGGACCGGTCAGTTTTAGCGGTAAAGTAACCGACACTAAGAATGGCTATTCGATAAAAAATATGAATTTATTATTAGGAAACACGGATTTATCGGGTGACCTAGCAGCAAACATATCAGGTAAACGACCATCTATTACTGCTAATTTAAGCTCAAATATCATTAATCTAGCGGAGTTGGTTGGTGATGAGCAGCAAGAGCAAAAACAACATCCAGAGCGTGTTTTCTCATCCGATCCATTACCACTGGAAGGCTTAAAAGCTATTAATGCCAACCTGACCATTAATGCTCAGCAGATAATAAGCAGTAGCTTAGTATTGGATAATACCAAAATGGTCATCTCTCTTAAAGATGGTAATTTAGCCATTAAGCCACTGACTACATTATTAGCTGGTGGTAGTTTGAGTGGTGATATCCTTTTGAATACTAGTGGTGGCTCTGCTGCATTAATGACTGATATTGTGATTAAAGGGATCGAGCCCTCGCAATTTGGCGATCTTCAGAACACAATATCGGGCGTTAAAACCGATGTCAGCATTAATGTTAAAGGAAGCGGTGATAGTGTTAGCCAAATTATGGCAGGACTTAACGGAAATTTATTACTTAAGTCAGACAAAGGTGTGATTAAAGGTTCCAATGCTGACATGATCGGTGCAGATCTATTATCTATGCTAAACCCCACGACAAAAAATAGTGATGATACCCAATTAGAATGCGCTGTGATCAATTTCAATATCAAAGATGGTATCGCCACAGCGGATAAAGGTATTGCCTTTTCGACCCAGAAAATGAATGTTATTGGCAGTGGTTCGATTGATTTGAAAACTGAAAAGTTAGATATTGGAATCAATCCACAATCACGTGAAGGTGTTGGGGTGAGTGTGGGTAAATTAGCCAGTTTGGTTAGATTAGGCGGAACATTAGCTGCTCCCTCAGCAGTCATTGATGCCAAAGGAGCACTGACGACTGGTTTATCAGCAGGTACGGCGGTGGCAACGGGTGGTTCATCACTACTAGTAGAAGGATTACTTGAGTCATCAACTGCCGATAATTCTCCTTGCCAGACTGCGCTAGGCATAAAAGCATCAACAGTTGCTACTCCAAAAGAGGCGAAACCTTCTACTACAGAGAATGCAGTTG
>JAUXFA010000183.1 GCA_030620285.1 Piscirickettsiaceae bacterium | reverse complement strand
GGCGTGCGCGAAGGCACAATCAAAGCAACACGACGTACTCAATCATCGATTGCGATTAGTGCTAATGGTAGCGACTGGATTTTATTTAATGCTTCGCCTGATATTAAAAAGCAATTGGATGACTTTTCAGCGATTCAACCAGCACGTTCGGTACGAGATACTGCTATCACTGCCATTGTAATTACCGATGCTCAAATTGATCATGTAACAGGCATGCTGACGTTACGTGAGCATAATAAACCATGGGAAGTGTATACCACCGAAGCAGTTTATGGCGATCTGACGACAGGTTTTCCAGTATTTAATATTTTGGGGCATTTCCGCGGCATTCATCATCATGAAATTGCTACGGATCAAATACCCTTTACCATTCCAACCGCTGAGGGTTTAGAATTTACCGCTGTGCCATTATCGAGTGAGGCGCCTCCTTATTCACCACATCGGGGCAATACGGTGCCGGGCGATAATATTGGTATGAATATCAAAGATACGCGTACTGGAAAGAGTTTGTTTTATGCACCTGGATTAGGTGAAGCAGAAGATCATGTGCTCGAATATATGCGAAATGCGGACTGTATTTTAGTTGACGGCACCGTATGGACTGATGATGAAATGTCTAATGAAGGTATCAGTAATAAACGTGCCAGCGAAATGGGCCATCTTGATCAATCAAGTGATGGCGGCATTATGAGTATTCTTAATGCGATGGAAAAACCACGTAAAATATTGATTCATATTAATAATACTAATCCGATTCTCAATGAAGAATCTCCTCAACGCCAAACGCTAAATGCGGCAGGAATTGAGCTTGCATATGATGGCTTAGATATAGAGCTATAAGTTACAAAATACGAGGAAACATAATGTCAGACAGAACACCTTGGACACGCGAAGAGTTTGAGCAAGTATTACGTGATAAAGAAGAGCTTTATCATATTCGTCATCCTTTGCATGTCAAAATGCATTCAGGTGAAATGAATAAAGAACAGATACAAGGCTGGGTGGCTAATCGATTTTACTAACAAACAGCAATCCCAGTTAAAGATGCAGCGATTATGGCGAATTGTCCAGAGCGTGATGTTCGTCAGCATTGGGTGCAACGCATACTTGACCACGATGGTTTTGAAGGTGAAGAAGGTGGTATTGAAGCATGGTTGCAGTTAGGTGAGTCAGTTGGCCTAACACGTGAAGAATTATGGTCTGAAGAGCATGTGTTGCCAGGCGTTCGTTTTGCTGTTGATGCTTATATTAACTTTGCTCGCAAAGCCACATGGCAAGAGGCGGCAAGTTCATCATTAACTGAAATGTTTGCCCCGAAAATTCATCAGGCCCGCTTAGATAACTGGCCTGATTTATATCCTTGGATCGATGAAAAAGGTTATCGCTATTTCCGTAAGCGTTTAAGTGAAGCACGCCGTGATGTTCAACATGGAGTAGAGATTACTTTAGAGCACTTTAAAACACGTGAACAGCAAGAACATGCGGTTAGCCTGCTGCAATTTAAATTAGATATCCTTTGGACCATGTGTGATGCGATGTGGATGGCTTATATTGAAAAGCGCCCCCCTTATACATTTGAAGTTGAGTTGGAATCATGAGTGAATCTATCTTTACTGCTGAGAGTACACCAGTATTAGCGCTAGGCTATCGTTTTCAATGGGAGCCAGCCCAAGATTGTTATGTATTACTGTATCCAGAGGGTATGGTGAAACTCAATGGTGCAGCAGCAGAAATATTAAAAAGTATTAGTGAAAACAAACAAACAGTAGCTGAACTTATCGCTGAATTAAAAGTCGCTTTTAATGGAGCTGATTTAGACGATGATGTTTACAAATTTTTAGAAGAGGCCTATCAAAATGACTGGATCAGAACAGAATAACGCGCCTGATCACGCACCTGGCAGTACTGGTAGTGCAATCGGGAAAGTAGGTGATCAGATAAGACAGCCTTTATGGTTATTGGCAGAATTGACTTATGCATGTCCATTGCAGTGTCCTTACTGTTCAAACCCAATGAATTTTGCCAATATTAAAAGTGAATTAACGACTGAACAATGGCTTGATGTTTTCCGCCAAGCACGTGCTATGGGCGCGACTCAATTGGGTCTTTCTGGCGGTGAACCACTAACTCGCCCTGATTTAGTTGAATTGATTACTGAAGCAAGAAAAATGGGCTTTTATACCAACTTGATTACGTCAGGTGTGGGTATGGATGCATCAAAAGTTGCTGAATTTAAAGAGGCAGGTTTAGACCATATTCAAATAAGCTTTCAAGCTAGTTCGGAAGATTTAAATGATTTGATTGCTGGTACTGATGCTTTTAAACATAAGGTTGAAATGGCCAAAGCAGTTAAGGCCAATGGTTATCCAATGGTATTGTGTTTTGTAACGCATCGACAAAATATTGATCAAGTAGATGAAATACTTGATTTGGCAGTATCGCTTGAAGCAGATTATGTAGAACTTGCCACCACACAATATTATGGCTGGGCAATGCATAATCGTGATCAACTATTGCCACTGAAAGATCAATTAGTAAAAGCCGAAGCCGTTGCGCATCGTTACCAAGATGATCTAAAAGGTAAGATGAAAATCTATTATGTTGTTCCTGATTATTATGAAGAGCGTCCAAAAGCCTGTATGAATGGTTGGGGAAATGTATTCTTAACGGTGACACCAGATGGCACAGCATTACCTTGTCATGCTGCACGTGAATTGCCTAATATGGCATTACCCAATGTGAAAGATATGAGTGTTAAAGAAATTTGGGAAGATTCCAATGATTTTAATATGTTCCGAGGTTTTGATTGGATGCAAGAGCCTTGCCGTTCATGTGATGAGAAAGAAAAAGACTTTGGCGGCTGTCGTTGTCAGGCATTTATGTTAACGGGTGATCCTACTAAAGCAGATCCTGTTTGTAGTAAATCACCTGATCATCACCTAATTGAAGCAGCATTAGAGCGTGGTCGACTGGAAGCAGAAAAAACAGTAATTGATGCGAAGCCATTAGTGTTCCGTAATCCTAAAAATTCAAAGCAACTTAGTGACTAAATCAATCGCGATAAAAACACGTGGATTGACTAAACAATATGGTCAGAATACGGCAGTTAACAATCTTGATATAGAGATTGAATCAGGTCAGTTTTATGGCCTGTTAGGCCCGAATGGTGCTGGTAAAAGCACCACTATTCATATGCTGACCACGATGACAGTCGCCACATCAGGTGATGCATGGATTGCTGAACAATTAGTAGCTGATGATCCCGTTGCTATTCGTCGAACTGTCGGATTAGTGTTTCAAGATTCAGCACTTGATCGCACCATGACAATTGATGAGAATTTACACTTTGCCGCCGCAATGTATAACTTGCCACCTAGTGAAGCAAATCAACGTATTGATGAATTAATGTCAGTATTTGGGCTTGAGAAAAAACGCCATCAGAAATTAGTCGCGTTATCAGGTGGTCAACGTCGAGCAGTTGATATTGCTCGAGGCGTATTACATAAACCCAAAGTGTTATTTCTTGATGAACCCACCATTGGTTTAGATTTACCTAACCGTCGTTCTATTTGGCGCTTTGTCGAACATTTACGCCGTGATGAAGGCATGACAGTCTTTTTAACTACCCATTATTTGGAAGAAGCCGCAGCTTGTGACCATGTTGATTTTATTCAGCAAGGCTCTCTAGAAATAGGTGGCACACCGACAAATTTAGTCAAACAATTAGCTGAGTATATTTTGGAAGTGGACACGCCTGTGCCAGAGAGTATTGTGGCTCAGTTAACACCATTGTTTGGCGTTCCAATACAGGAAGATCAGCAGCTCAGTTTTAAAATTGCTGCCAGTGATGTCGATTTTTCTGAACTACAAAAAACATTAGAAGTCGGAGGCCAAGCGGTC
>JAUXFA010000076.1 GCA_030620285.1 Piscirickettsiaceae bacterium | reverse complement strand
TAGCGGCGAATAGGGGAGGTAAAATGCGTATAAGCTTCTAATGCTAGGCCAAAATGTCCTACATTGTCGGGACTGTAGACGGCTTGTTTCATACTACGCAACATAACAGTTTGCAGTAAATGACCGTCAGGCCGTTTGCTAGCGGCTTTAAGCAGCGATGCATAATGACTTGGCTGCGGTTCGCTGCCACCACCAAGAGATAAACCGAGTTCCGCTAAAAATTCACGTAGCCCAGTTAATTTTTCTTCTGAAGGTGTTTCATGAATACGGTAGAGTGCAGGTAATTTATTATCTAATAAAAATTGGGCGGCACAAACATTAGCGGCCACCATAAACTCTTCAATTAAACGATGAGCATCATTACGCTCCCGAGGTTCGATAGATTTAATCTTACGGTTATCATCAAAAATAAATTGAGTCTCGGTTAATTCAAAATCAATTGCACCTCTCTGCCCACGCGCGTTTAACATAACTTGATATAAGTCATACATGGCTTTTAAACCCGGTAGTACATTTTGATATTGCTGGCGTAATTCAGCATGACCATCAACTAATATAGCGGCGACATCGGTGTAGGTAAGACGTGCTTTTGAATTCATAATGGCTTGATGAAACTGATAAGACTCTACTGTACCGTTAGCATTAATGACCATTTCGCAGACCATGCATAGACGATCTACATTAGGGTTTAATGAGCAGAGGCCATTTGATAATACTTCTGGCAGCATGGGAATAACTTGGCTAGGGAAATAGACGGATGTACCGCGTTCGATAGCATCTTTGTCTAATGGACTATTTGCTTGCACATAGGAGGATACATCGGCAATGGCTACCCACAAACGCCATGAACCTGATTCTGTTTTTTCAGCATAAACGGCATCATCAAAGTCGCGTGCATCTTCACCATCTATCGTCACCAGAGGTAGGGAGCGTAAATCTAGGCGTTGGTCATTGCCTGAAATGGGCACATCACCTCCAAAAGACTCGGCTTGTTCAAGCGCTTCTTTTGACCAGTCATGAGGTAAATCAAAGGCACGTAGCGCAATGTCTATCTCCATCCCAGGGGCCATATGCTCGCCTAATACGGTGACTACCTTTCCTAAAGGTGAGCGATGTTTATTGGGGTGTTCGGTAATTTCAATTTCAATAATTTGACCTTCTTTGGCATCCATCAAATTATCGGGAGGGATGAGAATGTCTTGGCTGATACGGCGATTATTTGGAATTAAAAATGAGATGCCCGCATCAATAAATAAGCGGCCTACAATACGTTCATTGCTGTGTTTGATCACTTCGACGATAGCACCTTCTTTGCGGCCACGCCGGTCAATACCTGTTATGCGAGCAATTGCGCGATCGCCATGTAAGGCTATTCGCATTTCACGCTCATTTAAGAACAGATCATCGCCCCCCTCATCTGGAATGAGAAAACCATAGCCATCGGGATGTCCCGTAATGCGACCGGTGATGAGATTCATTTTGGAGACCACACCATAGGCATTTTTACGGTTACGTAATAATTGGCCATCACGTTCCATTGCTCGGAGACGCCGGCGTAAAGCCTCGGTTTGTTGTTCACCTTTAATAGCAAGAAGCTTACTGATGCTGCGGCGTGTTAATGGGCGATTATTTTGTTTGAGGAGCTCAAGAATAAATTCACGACTGGGAATAGGGTTGTCGTATTTCTCTGCTTCGCGAGCGCTATAGGAATCGGTTATTTTTTTTTTAGACATGGTTTGGAAGGATTTAATCGTAAAGGACTTGTTGACAAGTTAAGAGTTGTTTTATGTATTGCTATAAATATGTTTATAGACATCATTCTAACCCTATTCAAAAATAAGGATATTAATTTCTTTGTATTGGACTTGAAATAGTGTGGTGTGATGATTTTTAAATTTGTTGTTGTTAAAATTTAGAACACCATAATTATCCTTATAAATAAACTTATATTTGTGCGTATTTTTAGATTGATAGTGGGCAAATAATTTAATCGGTTTTTTTGTAACAGAAAAATAGAAAGATGCCGATAATATGGTAAAGATGAGTTCTGCTTGTTAGAGAACTGTCAGCAAAAGGTATATAGTTTTACAATATTAATTTGAATGGAAAAAGAACATTATGGCGACATTAATAGATTCAATTGATGAGCGGACGAAATTAGCGGGGACAAACCACCTCGAAGTTCTATTGTTCAGTTTAGGAACTAATGATGAAACGGGCCGTAATGAAGCCTTTGGCATTAATGTGTTTAAAGTGCGTGAGGTTTTAAATATTCCTGACATCACCAGTGCTCCTGAAATGCCAGAGGGTATTGAAGGTTTTGTCAGTTTACGTGGTGAGATGGTGCCAATTATTAATTTGCAGAAATTTTGTAATTTACAGTCAAATGATGAGCCTAAAATATTAATGATCACGGAATATAACACCCATATTCAAGGATTTTTAGTGACGGCTGTTGATACGATTCAGCGCTTGAATTGGGAACAAGTAAAAGCGCCACCACCCTTATTGTCAAAACGACTAGGTGGTTTGGTCACAGCCGTGTCAGAGCTGGATGATAATCGCTTAGTGATGATTATGGATGTGGAGAAAGTGCTAGCAGATGCGGGCGGGTTCTATGAGGAAGAGCTGTTTGATGGTATTGATAAATTAGATTTAGAACAGAAACAGACGATTCTATTTGCTGATGATTCGGCTGTTGCCCGAACACAAATTACAAAGGCTCTTGATCATATGGGTATTCAACATATGGGGGTGGTCAATGGTGCTGAGGCATGGCGACTACTGAATGATTTGGCAGATAAATGTGAAGCTAGAGGAGAGGATATCCTTACCGAAATTCAGTTAGTATTAACGGATGTGGAAATGCCTGAAATGGATGGCTATGTCTTAACGCAGAGGATAAAAGATGACCCACG
The DNA here is from genome assembly GCA_030620285.1 of Piscirickettsiaceae bacterium. Lineage (GTDB taxonomy): Bacteria > Pseudomonadota > Gammaproteobacteria > Nitrosococcales > Methylophagaceae. The sequence continues at coordinate 3,404 of JAUXFA010000076.1, read as the reverse complement.
GTTACAACATTTACCCGTTATTATGCATTCGTCATTAACCGCTGATGCGAATATGAGCATGGGTAAAAGTGTAGGGGCCGATGCTTATGTACCAAAATTCCAACCGCGAGAATTAGCGGCGACATTGACGGAGTTTTTTGATAAACAAAATGCGGCGAAATAAATGCCTATTTGCGATACAATTTGAAATATAGGTAGAATAATTATCCTACCTCAGACTTTTAGGGGTTCATGTGACCATACGTCAATATAGCTTATTTGATACCATGATAATGGAAGCGGATAGAGCACTGAAAACTATCTTCGGTAAACCTGAAACTACGGATAGGCCCATTCCTGATGCAAATATTAAAGAACACGACTTGAGCGCAACTGAGCAAGCTCAATCAATACGTTTAATGCGGGTCAATCATGCTGGTGAAGTGTCGGCCCAAGCCTTGTATCAAGGCCAAGCATTAACGGCTAAATTGCCAAAAGTGAGGCAGTCTATGGAGCAAGCTGCAATAGAAGAGAATGACCACTTGTTATGGTGTCAACAGCGTGTTCATTATTTTGGAGGTCATACCAGTTTATTTAATCCACTATGGTATGCAAATTCATTTGCAATAGGTGCGATTGCAGGGAAAATTGGCGATAAATGGAGTTTAGGCTTTGTTGCTGAAACAGAAAAACAAGTGGTTAAACATTTAGACGAACACCTACAAAAAATCAGTTCAAATGATGAGAAAAGTCGAGCCATTCTCGAACAGATGAAACAAGATGAATTACGCCATGGTACGGTAGCGTTAGAAGCCGGTGGTGCAGAATTGCCCCAGCCGATTAAGTTGGCAATGGGCATCATGTCGAAGGTAATGACTAAAACAAGTTATTGGGTGTAAATAAGTCACTACTAAGTTGTGTTAGTGGCTCGGTAAAAGCAACGGACACATGAAATAATTTATTATCTTTTTTATCAAACCTGCTTCGAACTACAATTCCTTTAGTGATGGATGATTGTAGTCTTTTGCCATCTAGGTTCATCAAAAGCGCTATATCATCGCCGATTCTTGGGCCAAAATTTGTCGTCATATAGAGGCCGCTTGTGCTTAGGTTTTGGCTGGTGCCTTGGTGAGCTATATCATGGTTGCCATTAAGAGTAAATCTTACGTCTATTTGAGCATCTATTCGTACAGCGCCTCTCCTTTCGTTGGAGTTGACTGTGTGCATCGCTAAAGGCTCCTTATTTTAAAACTAACATTAAACTGCCCATTACTTTCCCGTCGGCATTTTGATTATCTTAGCTGGAATGCATTAATTCAATTGAGACATGGTAGAGGTTTTTATTATCCTTATCTGTCGAGCAACGAATCACTTTTCCTGTTGCCGAGAAAGGAGGCAGACGTTCGCTACTGGGATTCATTAAGATATTAACTTCGTCATTAACTTTTGGGGCATAATCGGTCACCATATATAAGCCGGTGGCACTGAGATCGATACTATTACCGTGGTGGATATCATCAGCTTTATCATTGAGGGTATAAGTGACCTGAGTATCGACGCGCATTCTTATAAAATCACGCTTCTCTTGGTAATGATCGTCAGCCATTTATTAGTTACTCCAACATGGTCGAAAACTAAATATTTTTTATCAATTATGCCTATCCTAAGCTAAAAGTGCCTTTTTAGGCTAGCGAATGATGAAAAACTGTAGCTTTTATTTTATTGTCCGATACTATAGTGGTAATAGTGAATGAGAGGTAGTCCGCAAGTGAGTATTAAATCGGCATTAATTTCTGCTATAGCGATGAGTTTATTTGGGTTTACATCTCTGGCTTTGGCATTGACTGAATTACCTATTCCAAGCGAACCAATCTACTTCGAGCCACCTATTGTTGAGGCTACGGATGATATCAGACAACTTAGTTGTGTCACATTAGATAATAATATTCGCTATTTGCATCCTTACCGATATAGTTATAAGCCCGAGTTTTATCAAGACGATGCCAATAAAATAGCGACAACATTAATCACGATTGATTCATTGCCTGTAATTGGAACAGTGCCCATCATTGGAGAATGGGTTGGATTTACTTATTTAGCATACTCGGCGTTGATTGATGAAAAAGAGCAGCGTCGGATGTTACAAATAGAACAGCAAATCGCTATGTTGCAACAAGTTAAGGCCGAAAAACGCTGCTTTGAGTAGCATTCTGCTGCGAATTATTTCGCCAAATAAACCGCTTTCTTGCTTGTGAAACCAGCTTCATCTCATGTACTATCAATATAAAGATTTATTGAGGTATTTAGACGATGAATATAACGGTCGATGTGAAAACTAAATGGTACGAAGCGAACTTAAAAACTGCAAGAGATAGTCGCAAAACTAAACCATGGTATGAAGCTAATTTAGTAGTTGATCCTCATATGGATACTAAGAAAAAATGGTATGAAGCGAATATTGCACTTGTCAGGAAAAATCAATTTAAGCAGAGATGGTATAAAGCAAATACTGAGACAGCTCGTCAAGGTCAAAAGAAGTGGTATCAAGCGAATATAGAGCAACATTTAGATGCTAAGAAAAAGTGGTATGAGGCTAATTTAAAAGCTGCCGTGATTTCAGTGCGTGCTGATCGTGCAAAATGGTATGAAGCAAATCAGCAATCCGCTGAGCATGCTGCCATGCCATGGTATGAGGCGAATATGCATGTCGATCCCCATGCAGATATTAAGAAAAAATGGTATCAAGCAAATTTAGAAATTGCACGTGCTAGTCAGGAAAAATGGTATGAGGCTAATCTCGATGCTACGCCTACGCAAACTCATTGGTATGAAATCAATGAAGAAAAATATAACGATACTAAGAAAAAATGGTATCAGGCAAATTTAGCCGCAGCACGTTCTAGCCTTAAACATAAACCATGGTATGAAGCTAATTTGATTGTTAATTCTAATCCTCATGCCGATCTTAAAAAGAAATGGTATGAAGCGAATCTTGCAGTGGCCAAAGCTCAAAATGCTAAGAAGAAATGGTATGAGGCGAACCTGCAAGCTGCGCGTGAAGGCCAAAAAAAATGGTGATCCGTTGATAATCATTACTGTTATTTAAATCGTCATTTATGGACATTAAGTGCTTCACTGTTGGGGCATTTCAAGTAAACACGTATCTCATTTCAGATGAGGCAAGCGATGAATGTGCGATTATTGATACAGGTGATAATGGTGAATTAGTACAACATCTACTTAAGCAGCAATCACAGCCCAATATTCAGAAAATTCTATTAACACATGGCCATTTAGATCATGCTGGTGCGTTAATCCAACTTCAACAAAATTTTGATTGTCCTACTTATTTACCCCGGCTTGAAAAACCATTATTTGAGACCTTACCGGAGCAAGGAGATTGGTTCGGTTCGCCAGATATGAAT
>JAUXFA010000254.1 GCA_030620285.1 Piscirickettsiaceae bacterium | reverse complement strand
GGCTGTATTCACCCTGCTATCCGCATGTAATAGTCCCTTTACAACCGTAAAGGCGTCGTCAACAGAACCCGTAGAAGTCGCTAAAAATCAACCTCCCGCAGCGCCTAACGTAGAATCGACATGGCAACAAAGCTATGGCCAAACTCAGGAAGCCAACATTAACACACTACCTGAGGTGGCCATCGCAACGATCAACCCTGAAAATATCGCCCAACAACCGATCATCGATGTATGGCAACGTATTCGCAATGGCTATGCTATTCCACAGCAAGCCTTACACCCCAAGACCCAAAAACAGCTTGATTGGTTTGTTAAACATCCTGATTATATTGACCGCGTTGTCGAACGCGCCCGGCCCTATTTACATCACATCGTAAGTGAGCTTGAGCGGCATAATATGCCATTGGAAATTGCTTTATTGCCTGTGGTCGAAAGCGGCTATCAACCTTTTGCCTATTCCAAAAGTCGAGCAGCAGGGTTATGGCAATTTATTCCCGGAACTGGCAAAGTTTATGGCTTAAAACAAAACTGGTGGTATGACGGTCGCCGAGACGTAATTGCCTCCACCCAAGCAGCGATAGCTTACCTCCAGAAACTGCACAATGATTTTGGTGATTGGCAACTCGCTTTAGCCGCTTATAACTGTGGTGAAGGTACCGTTGGGCGCGCCATTAAACGCAATCAAAAAGCAGGAAAGAAAACAGACTTTTGGTCTTTAGACCTGCCTAAAGAAACCTCGGCTTATATTCCTAAATTGATGGCTGTTGCACAGCTGATCTCAACACCTGAGCAATACAATATCACCCTGAGCCCCATTGATAATTCAGCTTTTTTGACTGTGGTAGAGGTCGGTTCACAAATCGATCTGACGCTTGCAGCAAAATTAGCTGAAATAAGCAGTGATGAAATGTACCAACTCAACCCTGGGTTTAATCATGCCGCAACGGCTCCTGATGGCCCTCATCAACTGGTTATTCCACTAGCAAAGGCGACAATATTCCAACAAGCACTTAATGCATTACCTGAAAATGAGCGCATGCAGTGGACCCGTCATAAAATTAAATCGGGTGAATCACTCGGCATCATAGCAAGGCATTACAAAACAACGGTGACCGTTATAAAACAAGCCAATAAGCTCGGCAGCAATACTATTCGGGCTGGACGACATTTACTGATTCCAAGTGCATTGGCTAAAGAAACTAATGTTCAATTAAGTATTCGTCAGCCATTAAACTCATCGCAGAATGCGGCTTTACAAGATACGAAAAAAATGCATATTGTTAAAGTCGGCGACACCTGGTGGGATATAGCGAATGCATATAATATAGGCGTAAACAATCTCACCCATTGGAATAGTAAAAGTCCTGAAGATATTTTACAGCCCGGGCAAAAATTGGTGTTCTGGACAAAAGGTCATTCTTCTCATTCAAATAACAAAATCCGATCTGTTAATTACACCATTAAAAGTGGTGATTCACTATGGAAAATATCCCGCAAATTTAATGTCAGTGTCGCCCAAGTGCGTGAATGGAATGGTTTGAGTGAACGTACTTTATTAAAACCTGGTCAAAACCTCACTTTATTCGTCAATACAGCCCAGCAGAATGGCAGCATATAACATTGTTGCATATTGCTTTATTTGAGCCTGAAATCCCCCCCAATACCGGCAATATCATTCGACTATGTGCCAATGCGGGCGCCCAATTACATTTGATTGAACCATTAGGATTTGTGCTTGACGATAAACGTCTTCGTCGTGCTGGCTTGGATTATCATGAGTTTTCAGATGTGCAAATTCATCCTGATTTCACCAGCTTTAAGGCGTGGGCTGGTAAGCGCCGAATTTTTGCCTGTACCACCAAAGCAAAACAGCATCATAGCCAAGCACAATACCAACCAGAAGATGTACTGCTATTTGGTCCAGAATCTCGTGGCTTGCCGGCTAATCTGCTTGATAATATTGACACAGAACATAAAATTCGCATCCCTATGCAAGCTGATAGCCGTAGTCTCAACCTGTCTAATGCCACTGCCATTATTCTCTATGAAGCTTGGCGGCAGCTCGGTTATCCTGATGCTATCTAAGTTTATTGAGAACCGTCAGCTACCGATTTGTGTTTGATCAGGTATGATGGCAGTTTAACTGCAAAAAGAGTTGTTTTTGGCGCCATAAAATATGAGTTTTGCACTACCTGAAAACATGCCTGAATTGAACCTTGGTATTCCTAGCGAACGGAGTAGTATTGGTGGCGTTGAACTCAATGCCGATTTATTGCGTCATTGGATTAAAGAATTACCCAATGATAACTTCGCTGAATATATTCAGCTTTATCGTGATGCCTTGCAGCGATTTAACCTGAACAAACTAGAGGTTCAACAGCGTTTAGCACTGCTAGATTTATACCGAGAACCGCTTAACAATATATTATTTAAACTCTCGCTAGAGCAGTTGTCCAAGCGGGCCCCTACTTTAGCCAAACGTCACCTCGTCATCAATGGCTTAGCCGAGTTGATGGCTAAATTAGCGGTTGGGTATAAGATTGCGGTGATAGATGCTGGAGAAAACAATAACAAGCTCAAAATGAACCCCCTTGCACTACTTGCCATTAATCGCGCTGGAGAACAGCTCAATTATATGGTGCTACATGCCTATAAATTTCATCAGGAAGTGCCAGCACTCATATTCCACGAACTGCACCAACTCTACCAGTTGACCATGTCAGCTAATGTTGAAAATAAAGCGCCTTTAGTTAATCAGAATTTGCAATCTGAGTCTTCTTTTAAACAACTCTATAGCCAACTAATGTTAGTCAGCATTAGCAATCCATATGGTCTCAGGGATAATGAAGTTCTAAAGGCATATCAGGTGATGGAACAATTAGCTGATGTTACTGAAATAATGCCTTTACCTCCAAATGCTAAAGCGACTGCTGGCCATTTTTATATTAATTGTCTGAGCGACCATATTCCGACACCTTCGAAGTCGGATCGTAGCCATGTC
>JAUXFA010000216.1 GCA_030620285.1 Piscirickettsiaceae bacterium | reverse complement strand
TTATGCTGAGCAAGGTATTGAAATTAATGTTATTAATCCCCGAGATTATGGTATCGACTTTTATGGTGATATTCTTTTTACCAGTGCGCAAGAATTAGCAGAGCATCCAGATCGTGTTCATCGTTTCTTACACGCTTCTTTAAAAGGCTGGGAATATGCTCTAAGCCACCAAGAAGAATTGGTGCAACTTCTCCATGACAAATATAAAAGCCCTCTTAGCATCGAAATATTGCGTAAAGAAGCTACTGAAATGGAAAAACTTATTGACGCTGATGTCATTCCATTGGGCGATATTCAAACCGATCGTTTGCAAACTGAGATGGAAGCCTATTCCCAACTGAATTTATCACGAAATATTAGTAAAAAAGATGTTGATGATTTTACCTTTAATCTTCCCCACAAAATCCATTTTAGTCGCTATGAAAAAGTTTGGCTTAATGAGCATCCCAACTTAAGCTTTGTGGGCGACCCTCACTGGCTACCTTATGAGGCTTTTGATGAAAATGGAGAATATATCGGCATTGTAGCCGAACATCTAAAACTGCTTGAAAAACACTCTGGTATTAAATTTAATATCGTACAGACTTCAACATGGCAAGAATCCGTTCAAAAAGTCCGTAGTGGTGAAGTAGATATTATTTCGGAGACTACAGATTCCGTCTTGAACGAGAAACTAAAGTTTACTAAACCCTATCATTTCAGTCCTATTGTCATGGTTATGCGTAAAGATCAAGATTATATTGATGGCATAAAACAAATTAAAAATAAAAAAATTGCACTTGTTCGCGATTATGGCTACACCCAACAGATCACCCAGGCCTACCCAAATATTAAATTTCATTGGTTCAATAATGTTGAGCAAGCGCTTGCTGGCGTATCTTCAGGCAGGGTCGATGCTTTATTAGCAACATTGACTCATGCCTCATACCAAATACCGAAATTTGCAGTTCAGAATATCCATATCGTTGGTAAAACTGAATTTCAGATCGAACTCGCCTTAGGCGTTAAAAAGGAATATTCCCCTCTTATACCTATACTTAATCGTGCATTTGACTCTATTTCTGAACAAAAAAGAAAACAAATCTTTGATAAATGGGGAGAAACGCCGTACACAGAGACCATTGATTATCGGCTGATTCTACAAATTACAGCTGGTTTGTTACTACTGCTCCTTCTTGTTTTATACTGGAATCGTACCCTACGCCAACAAATCAAAGCCCGTGAACGAGCCCAAGAAGAGTTAAAAAAACTATCTTTAGCCGTAGAGCACAGTCCTACTGCAGTCGTAATTACCGATGAAAAAGTCCTTATTGAATATGTTAATCCAAAATTTACTGAAATAACCGGTTTTAGTAGTAGCGATGTCATCGATAAAAAATTGAATTTATTCCACGCTACCGACTCCGTGCCAATGCTTTGGGATACCGTAAGATCTGGTAGAGAATGGCGAGGGGAGATGGAAAATATCAAGAAAGATGGTACCGCCTACTGGGCTCGTCAATTTATTGCACCCATCATCAATGATGCTGGTGTTATCACTAATTTCGTCTCAATGCATGAAGATATCACCGAATCAAAACGTATCAATGAAGAAATCAGCCATCGCGCTAGTCACGATATGCTGACAGGCCTGATCAATCGTTCTGAATTTGAAAATCGACTTACTCGAGTTGTAGAGACTGCTCAAAAAGATTTCACTACCCATGCATTGTGCTTCTTGGATTTAGACCAATTTAAAATTGTCAATGATACCAGTGGACATGTTGCAGGTGATGAATTGCTTCGTCAGCTTGGAACCCTATTACGATCACATATAAGGCAGCGTGATACTTTGGCGCGGATTGGTGGTGATGAATTTGCTATTTTGATGGAACATTGTGGTGCCGATCAGGCCTCGCGCGCAGCTGAAGCGGTACGCCAATTAGTTGAAAACTTTCAATTTGATTGGGAAGATCGTAGTTATCGTATCGGCGTTAGTATCGGTGTTGCACTCATTACCAACTCGACTAAAGATTCAACGGAAGCATTAAAACACGCTGATTTAGCCTGCTATACAGCTAAAGACCATGGTCGAAATCGCATCCATGTTTATAGAAGTGGTGACGAAAATCAAACAAAACAAGAAAGTGATATACATTGGGCAGCACGTACCACCGAAGCATTGGAACATGATTACTTCAAATTATTTGTTCAGCCTATTCAACCTCTATTAAATCCAGATATCCCTCCTGCTTATGAAGTCTTAATACGCTTAATAGAACCTGGTAGCGACGAAATCATCCCACCGGGTGCATTTTTACCCGCCGTTGAACGTTATAACTTGGCTTGCAAGCTTGATCTCTGGGTAATTGACCATGTATTCGAATGGATTTCAAACAACATCTCAAAACTTGACAACATCCATCATTTTTCGATTAATTTATCAGGCCAATCGTTAGGTGATGAAACATTATTAGGTCATGTTGTTACCCGACTTAATAACAGGCGACTTCCTGCCGAAAAAATATCCTTTGAAATAACAGAAACCGCTGCTATTACTAATTTACGTGACGCGACCAATTTTATGACAATATTAAAAAGTCATGGCTGTAGTTTTGCCTTAGATGATTTTGGATCAGGGCTGTCTTCGTTTGCTTATCTTAAAAACCTGCCTGTTGATTACTTAAAAATTGATGGCATGTTTGTCAGAGATATTCTGACCGATCCTATTGACGCTGCAATGGTGCGTTCAATCAATGATATTGGTCATGTCATGGGCATTCAAACCATTGCCGAATTTGTAGAAAAGGAGCAAACACAGCAGCGCTTAACTGAAATGGGTGTCGACTATGCTCAAGGCTACGTTATTAGCCGCCCCTTTCCCATTGATAATTTACTTAAATAATCAATCATTTTCTCAAGACCGCTATTATTGAAAATTAGCTTTTGATAGCAAGCCAGCCGCTATAAAAGTGACAGCAAAATCAAGAATATGTAATACTTTATTCCCAGCTTTTTTAATACGGAATGATAAATGAGATGGCGTAAACGAAGAGTTAGCAGCAATATTGAAGATAAACGCGCCCAAACTGTCGGGCGTCGACGTGGTAAAAAAGGCGGTATTGGTGTTATTGCCATAGCACTCGTCGCCATGTACTTTGGTGTTGACCCACAAATCATTATGAGCCTGATGGGTGGTGGCTCAACACAAACAACAACCCAAACTGATCCCAATTATCGTCCGAGTGCCGAACAGCAACGGCTCGCCCAATTTACCGGTGTGGTGCTAGCCGATACCGAAGATACTTGGCATCCACTATTCCAGCAAATGGGCAAACGCTATCAAGAACCTAAACTGGTACTGTTTACTGACGCAGTGCGTTCTGCTTGTGGCCACGCTCAGGCTGCCATGGGTCCATTTTATTGCCCAGGGTACCCGGTGCTTCAGGTTGCCGCGGCTGACTTCACGCACACCTTCATCCAGCCATCGAACC
>JAUXFA010000080.1 GCA_030620285.1 Piscirickettsiaceae bacterium | reverse complement strand
TTGGGCAGATATTTTAAAATAACCACTAAAGGTAGACTGTAAGGCACCACGCTATTTACATTCTGTCACCGCAGTAAGATAATGGCAGGCCGTTTTTAATATTCTCTGATTGTAGAGAAGCTGAGGTTGATGATGAGTGATTTTTTACCAGGACTAGAAGGCGTAGCTGCGACCAAATCAGCCATATCATTTATTGATGGTGAAAAAGGCCTATTGTCATACCGTGGTTATTCTCTACAAACATTAGCCGAAAATAGTAGCTTTGAAGAAACAACATTATTGCTACTGGATGGTGAATTACCTTCAGCAAAAGAATTAGTGGGTTTTACCAAAAAATTACGCGGTCAATATCGCATTAAATACCACATCCGTGAAATGATGCACCATTTCCCTGCAACAGGTCATCCGATGGATATGTTGCAAACAGCCGTTGCAAGTTTAGGCATGTTTTATCCCGGTACAGAATGTCTTACCGATGCCGATATGTGTGAAGATTTAAATTATGTTCGCAATATGACGGTGAATATCATTGCCTCAATGGCACCACTAGTTGCTATGTGGGAACATATGCGTGCTGGCTATGATCCAATCCAACCTCGTGAAGATTTATCTGTAGCGGAAAACTTATTGTATATGTTCAGTGGCCAAGAGCCTGATCCATTAATGGCTCGAATTATGGATGTATGTTTAATTCTTCATGCCGAACATACTCTTAATGCATCAACCTTTTCAGCATTAGTCTCTGGCTCAACATTAGCTACGCCCTATAGTGTTATTTCAGGTGCAATTGGCACACTTTCAGGCCCACTACATGGTGGTGCAAACTCGCGTGTTGTCGATATGTTGAAAGAAATTGGCAGTGCCGATAAGGCTGAAAAATGGATTGATAATGCATTAGCCAATAAAGATGTGATTTGGGGAATGGGTCATCGTGAATATAAAGTTAAAGATCCTCGTGCCACCATTCTTCACAAATTAGTAACAGAGTTAATAGAAGACCGCGGTAGTAGTTTAGATACCACCTTTGAAACAGCTATGCGAGTCGAAGAAATCTGTGCCGATAGATTAGGCCATAAAGGTGTTTATCCGAATGTTGATTTCTATTCTGGTATTTTATATGCCGAAATGGGGATTCCAGCCGATCAATTTACCGCATTATTTGCAGTCGCACGTTCAGCAGGTTGGTTAGCTCACTGGCGTGAACAGATTTCAAACAATCGTATTTATCGCCCTACCCAGATTTATACAGGTAAAGATGAACGGGACTATGTACCGCTAGCTTCTCGTGGGTAATCTGAATTTAGGCTAATACTCGCGAAGCATTTCTATTACCAATTACGGTAATAGAGTGATTAGCTTAGGCAATTATTGTTTTACTCGCTTTGCCTTGTTGCTCTCGTACTAAACGCGGCACAAGGTAACCGGGCAATACTGTTCTAAGCTGCTCAATAAGATCAATACCTAGTCGGTCAGCAACGTCAAAGTGGCTGGCACCTGCAACAGGGTCAAGTAGATGTAAATAATAAGGCAACACATTAACATCGCTTAATCGCTCACTTAATGTAGACAAGCTAGTGACATCATCATTAATGCCCTTGAGCAGTACTGATTGATTGAGTAGCTGGCAGTCCGCTGTTCGTAAATCATCCAAAACATCAGCAACATCCTGATCAATTTCATTAGCATGATTAGCATGGATCACCATAATGACTTGCAGACGAGTATTGGATATCCATTCCAACAATTTTTGATCAATACGTTCAGGCAGCACCACTGGCAAACGAGTATGAAGTCGCAAGCGTTTAATATGTGGGATTTGTTCTAAATCATTCACCAATGCGGCAAGTTTGTTATCCGTTAATGACAAGGGATCGCCACCACTTAGAATCACTTCATTAATTGTTGGATCGTCATCTAAAGAAGCGAGTGTTGTTTGCCACTGACTTGCTAACGGATTGCTATCACCATAAGGAAAATGACGGCGAAAACAATAACGACAGTGGATGGCACAAGCACCGGTGGTTAACAGTAATGCTCGGCCATGATATTTTTGCAGTATGCCCGGGCTGCTAATTGCCAACTGATCGCCAACAGGATCGCGGACATAATGAGCAGCATTAAAACCTTCATCAATTAATGGAAACACTTGGCGTAATAAAGGATCATTGATATCACCATATCGCATTTTATTGATATAACTTTGAGGCACACGTAGAGGAAATTGTTTGATGATATCACCATCAATAGCGGGCAACTGTTCACCCAAACCAAGTTGATTTAATAATACTTTGGGATCGCTAATGGCATTGCTTAGAGCAATTTGCCAACTTTGTTTGCTGTCGAGAGCGTGAGTTTGAGGTATCATACTGAACCTTAAATATTCTAATTAATATGATCGTCCCCTAAAGAGGTTAGCATGGCAAATATTAGTACAAATCAATTTAAATCTGGACTCAAATTTATCTTGGATGGTGATCCATGCAGCATCATCGAAAATGAGTTGGTAAAACCGGGGAAAGGCCAAGCGTTTAACCGTGTTAAATTCCGTAACTTGAAGACAGGTCGTGTTAACGAACGTACATTTAAATCAGGCGATAGTGTTGAAAGTGCTGACGTGATGGAAGTTGAATTAGAATATTCCTATACCGATGGCGAGTTTTGGTATTTCATGGATGCTGAAACATTCGAACAACATGCCGCTGATGCCAATGCGATAGAAGATTGTAAAAAATGGTTAAAAGAGCAATATGTTTATACCGTTACGCAATGGAATGGCACGCCTTTACTAGTAACAGCCCCCATCTTTGTAAACTTAGAGGTAACAGAGACTGACCCGGGTTTAAAAGGCGATACTGCAGGTACCGGAGGCAAACCAGCCACATTAGAAACGGGTGCCGTGGTACGTGTTCCTCTATTTATGAATATTGGTGATTTGTTACGAATCGACACACGTTCGGGCGAATATGTAGAACGAGCTAAAAGTTAGTTTACGTTAGCTCTTTTATCTTCTTAGCGGTGTTAAAAATTTGCTCATTCAGTCATTTATTAACTCTAAATTCCTTCACTGTGCGAATTTTTGCCTTGCTAGAAAATAAAATTTCTGCACGTAAATATAACTTTTAAAAAATCAATTATTATCTTTTATTATGGAAGTTAATTGGCAGCCAACGGCTGAGATAGAAACCTTAAAAAGGCGGGCACAGTATTTAGCTGATGTCCGTCTTTTTTTTGCTGAGCGAGATATATGGGAAGTTGAAACACCAATACTGTCATCATCAGCACCAACAGCGCCTTATTTAGATAGTTTTACTACTGACTACAGCCCAATCGGTAGTGAATCAACGCAAACATACTATTTACAAACCTCACCTGAATTTGCTATGAAACGGCTATTGGCAGCAGAATCCGGTTCCATCTATCAAATTGCTAAGGTTTTCCGAAATGGTGAACAGGGCAAACTTCATTCCCCCGAATTCACTATGTTGGAATGGTATCGACCTGAACTGACATTGAATCAACTGCTGGATGAAGTGAATACGCTGTTACAGCAAGTATTTAACTTTAAGCCTATTTCACGCTTAAGTTATCGAGGACTATTTGAATTTTTTTTCAAAATAAACGTATTTGATTGCTCTGATAACGCGATCAAACACCATGCTTTAGAGCGTATAAAAGGTCTGCCAAGTGATTTAGAGTTAGACCGAGATGGTTGGCTTGAATTACTAATGAGTCATGTTGTTGAACCTAAATTAGCAGCGATGAACTGGCCTCTGTTTGTTTATGACTTTCCAGCTTCACAAGCTCAATTGGCCAAAATAAGAAAAGATGAATCTGGCAATGATGTTGCTGATCGATTCGAGCTTTATATTCAAGGAGTAGAACTTGCCAATGGCTACAATGAATTATTAGATGCCGATGAACTACGTCAACGCTTTGAATATGATAATCAACAACGACAACAGCAGAATAAACCGGAAATACTACTAGATGAAAACTTATTAGCTGCGATGACGTCAGGTTTGCCGGAATGCTCTGGTGTGGCGTTGGGATTGGATCGTTTAATGATGTTAGCAATGAATAAGCAAGAAATTAATCAAGTTAATAGTTTTAGTTTTGAATAAGAATGAATCCTATATCAGAATCAATCGAGTCTGACCCTAATTGATTCCTTGATTTTCTCGAAAGGCTTTGTACGCCAATGACAACGCAGATACTTCAACCACTATCATTACAAAGGTTAATGCGGTAAGCCCAATATTTTCCATCATCGTACTATTCTCTCTCTCTAACATCGCTTGAAAGAAAGCTGTTACAGCTGGCAAAACCGCTGCAATTAGAAATAAACGCCAACCGTTATTATTAGTCAATTCCCACGACCATCTTATGCTTGGTCTTTCATCAATTGCAGTTGCTGGGAAAACCATGATTAGCCTAGACATCATATACAGCACGAGAACCGTAATCACCAGATACATTAGCTGTACTAAGGAAAGCCCAACGTTACCTAAAACAGAAAGAAGTATAGTGGATATCACCCCCATACAAACAAGAGCAAAGAAGGCAGTAAAATAAATTCCAATTACCCACCCTAGAAAACGAGTTTCCCGCATCTCCCACTTCCGTATACCGAAAGGTGGAACTGAATTCTCTCCCATGAGAACAATACGGTGACAGGTAACAGCCAAAAAAGCATAAAATATAAAGGAAGCCAAACCCAAGAGAAAAATGACGATTCCGTCAGGGCTATCTAATGCCCAAGCTGCGATATCTACTATCACTAATAGAAGTATCGGAAATAGAATGCTTCTTAATAATACCTTTCGCATTACCCATGGGATCAAGAAAGCATGAGTGATGATCCTCTTAACCGGTAATTTATATTCTGGTTCTTGGATATCTTCCATATTCGTAGTTCCTTCTGCATCCTGCACTATTAAAAACCTAATTTGCCGATAATCAGGTGCTTATTCCATCAAACTGGGCAGCCATAAAGCAACTGATGGGAAACTGATCAATATGGCTAATATCACCACTTGAATGATAATAAAGGGTATTACGCCACGATAAATAGTTGTTAATTCAAGTGTTGGCGCACTGGCTTTTAGATAGAACAATGAAAAGCCAAATGGTGGTGTTAAAAATGAGGTTTGTAGGTTTAATGCGATCAGCAATGCAAACCATAATGGATCTAAGCCCATATGAATGGCAACGGGTGCAATGATTGGCACTACAATAAAACAGATTTCAATAAAGTCTAAGAAGAAACCCAAGATAAAGATCAGTAACATACTGACAATCAAGAAGCTCCATTTACCGCCGGGAAGACTGTTGAAGATATCAAAGATCAGATTGTCACCACCCATGCCAACAAATACCAAACCGAATGCGGTGGCACCAATCAAAATTAAAAACACCATACTGGTTAAACGGGTAGTTTGTTGCAGGGCATTACGTAAGTTTTCTAATGTTAACTGCTTATGTAGAGCCGCTAATATCATCGCACCTAATGCGCCGACAGCAGCAGATTCAGTGGGTGAGGCAATACCAAAGAAGATAGACCCTAAAACAGCTATTATTAAAGCGAGAGGCGGCAATAAGCTTTTTAATACTTTGATTGCAAGAGAGTGGCCATCTCCAGACTCTTGTTTAATGGCTGGTGCTAATGTTGGATGTCGCCAAGCGATAAAGCCAATATGAGCCATATACGCTAATACCAACATCATGCCGGGCACGGCAGCGGCAATAAACAATTGACCGACAGGCACACCAATCACATCGCCTAATAAAATCAGAATAATACTCGGTGGAATGATTTGACCTAAGGTACCCGAGGCAGCAATAGTGCCACTGGCTAAAGAGGGTGCATAACCGTGTTTTAACATTGAAGGTAGGGCTATCACAGCTAATGTCACCACCGAGGCTCCGACCACACCTGTAGTAGCGGCTAATAAAGCACCAACAGCGACCACGGAGATGGCTAAACCACCTCGAACTCTGCCAAATAATTGCCCCATCGTTTCAAGCAACTGTTCGGCAATACCTGATTTTTCAAGTATTACCCCCATAAAGACAAATAGTGGTACCGCCAATAAGGTGAAGTTGGTC
>JAUXFA010000232.1 GCA_030620285.1 Piscirickettsiaceae bacterium | reverse complement strand
GTGAACTTTAATGAGCAATTCCTCTATCCTTAGGCAACAAGAGAAGTCTGATCTCATTCCTGTGGCATTATTGGAACAGATCATTGAAAAGCTATTGCCCCATAATAATCGGGAGGCTTTACGCTCTGGATTCATCGATCTTATTAAAGAGTGGTATAAGCCGAAACAGGTTCAATTTTTTATAGGCGGTCCCCGAGGTTTACTCCATTATCGTGACCAAGCCATGGCAGAAATTGTAATACATGATGTATTAGAGCCGGATTCTCGACCTATAACACTTGTTGAAGACAAGCTGCTTTATGCCACGGTTGAGTCGCAAAGCTCTCAAGTGCTAAATATTCATAAGTCACATCTGGTTGATGTGTATGTTCCTCTGATGCAAGGTGACGCGATTGATGCGGTATTAGTGGTCAAAGCTATTTCATTTGAATCTGTTAATAAGTTGATATGGGAGCAAATTATATCGGCATTTAATCATTTGAATAGGATGCTATATGCCGCAGAAATAGACCATTTGACGGGGCTAATGAATCGTTTAGCATTCGATCGGTTGTTGAGTGATGTTGAGAGTGAGAGCGACTCCTCGACAGTTCAAGACAATGTGTATTTGGCGATGGTAGATATTGATTTCTTCAAAAAAATAAATGATAACTTTGGTCATGTATTTGGCGATGAAGTGCTTATTTTATTAGCACGGGTAATGCATGAATCGTTTCGCAGTATGGATTGGCTATTTCGCTATGGAGGCGAAGAGTTTGCAGTTATTTTGCGAAATATAAGTGCTGCGGATGCTCAGCAAATCTTAGAACGTTTACGCGTTAAAATTGAAAACACGGAATTTGCTCAGGTTGGCTATATAACGACGAGCATTGGTTATAGCCGTATGGTCGCAACTGAACCTATTATTAACTTAGTCGAACGTGCTGATAAAGCGTTGTATTATGTGAAAGCACATGGTCGCAATCAATTATCATTCTATGAAGACTTGCTAGAGCAGGGCTTGATAGAAGAGAGTCCACATGTCGTTGGTGATATAGAATTATTTTAGTTATTAATGCCGCTCTACGGATTGCCTAGCATTTTGACGTAATGCCTTAATTCTTTCTTCTAGTGGCGGGTGTGTCATGGAAAGCTTTTTCAAACCAATAGCACCTAATAAGCCGCCATTTATTCCTAAAGCTTGCATCTGTGCTGGTAACTGAGCAGGTTGTTGTAATGATTGTAAGCGTTCTAAGGCACTGATCATTTTTTCAGTTCCTGCCAATGCTGCACCACCTGCATCGGCTCGATATTCACGCCAGCGGCTAAACCATCTCACAATCAGTGTGGCAAAGAATCCTAGTACAAGTTGGGATGCCATATAAGTAGCACGGTAGCCTAAGCCACGTCCAAAACCATATCCACGAGCATTATATCCGCCACCTCGGCGACGATCTACGAGTGATGAAATAATTTGTGACAGCACAATGACAAATGTATTCACTACGCCTTGGATCAAGGATAAGGTCACCATATCACCATTTGAAACATGACTGATCTCATGGGCTAGAACAGCTTCGACTTCATCTTGAGTCATGCTATTGAGTAGGCCGGTACTGACCGCTACTAATGATTTGTTTTTGTTGGCGCCAGTTGCAAAGGCATTCGGTGCTGGAGAATCAAAGATAGCGACTTCTGGCATATCAATGCCTGCTTGTTGTGCTTGCGAATTAACGGTGTTGATCAACCATTGCTGTTGGTCGTTGGTGGGTGTTGTAATGACTTGAGCACCAGAAGATCGCTTAGCCATTGTTTTTGACATCAGTAAAGAAATAAAGGATCCGGCAAAGCCCATGATGCCTGCCATCAGTAACATTGGCTTCCAATCCATCCCAGGTTGATTTAAGCCTAAAAGAGTAATCATCAGATTTAGAATAAAGATTACAGCTAAATTGGTGCCTAAAAATAAAGTGGTTCTCATCAACATAAATTACCAATCCTTTTTTAATGAGTTACTAGGATAAATGTAACCTAAATCAGCTTTAAAGGAAATATTGGACCGAATTATTCACTATGGGTGACTGTTTTTATAGTTTTTCTTTTAGCTATTTGCGGTATCCTTACTCGCTTTAAGTTGATAGTAAAAGATTATCCATGCAACGAGAATATCATCCTGTCGAGATCGAAACTGCTATACAAAAACAATGGCATGAGCAGAAAACCTTTCGAGCAGTAGAAGATCCTACTCAAGAAAAATATTACTGTTTAGCAATGTTTCCTTATCCCAGTGGCCAATTGCATATGGGGCATGTGCGCAATTACACCATTGGTGATGTGATTTCACGCTATCAACGTATGCAAGGTAAAAATGTATTACAGCCGATGGGTTGGGATGCCTTTGGTCTGCCGGCAGAAAATGCTGCGATTAAAAATAAAGTGCCGCCGGCATCATGGACCTATGACAATATTGATTATATGCGTGATCAGTTACAACGCCTAGGCTTAGCTTATGATTGGGACCGTGAATTGGCAACCTGTACGCCACAATATTATCGTTGGGAACAATGGTTATTTACTCGGCTTTTTGAAAAAGGTTTGGTTTATAAAAAAACAGCAGCGGTCAATTGGTGTCCAGTTGATAATACTGTTTTAGCCAATGAGCAAGTGGTTGATGGTTGTTGCTGGCGTTGTGATACCCCAGTAGAAAAACGTGAGATTCCACAATGGTTTATGAAGATCACTGACTATGCCGAACAGTTATTGGACGATTTAGACCAATTAGATGGCTGGCCAGAACAAGTTCGTACTATGCAGGCCAATTGGATCGGTCGCTCTGAAGGTTTACAGATTAAGTTTGGCATTGTTGATAATGATCAGACTTTAGATGTCTATACTACTCGACCAGATACCTTAATGGGCGTGAGTTATGTCGCGGTAGCAGCAGAACATCCACTCTCTATAAAAGCGGCTGAATCAAATCCGCAATTGCAGGCATTTATTGAAGAATGTCGTCAGATGGAAACATCAGAAGCTGCGATGGAAACTGCTGATAAAAAAGGTGTTGCCACTGGTTTAATGGCAATTCATCCCGTTACAGGTGAACAAGTGCCAGTTTGGGCAGCCAATTTTGTATTAATGGGTTACGGAACCGGTGCAGTAATGTCGGTGCCAGCACATGATCAACGTGATTATGAATTTGCCAAGCAATATGACTTACCGATAAATCAAGTTATTGAACCTATTGATGATGTCGAATGTGATTTAACGAAAGCTGCCTTTACGGACAAAGGTCGGTTGAT
>JAUXFA010000068.1 GCA_030620285.1 Piscirickettsiaceae bacterium | reverse complement strand
AACAGCACATCGGCTCGAATTAGAGGCCCGGTTTTACTTAGGTGATCAACAACTGCCTATTTTGCATTTCCCAGATTGGGAAACCCTGCCCTACGATACTTTCTCACCGCATCAAGATATTATTTCAGAACGCCTGCAAACACTACATCAACTGCCCACTTTCGAACGCGGCATTTTATTAGTTCCTATTGCTACGATTATGCATCGCCTTGCTCCTCGTGAATTTCTCGAAGGCAATACATTAATCTTAAAAACCGGCGATCAATTCAATATTGAAATATGGCGCAGTAAACTTGAAAAAGCGGGTTACCGCTATGTTTCTCAAGTAATGGAGCATGGCGAATTTGCAGTTCGCGGCGCGATTATCGATCTATTTCCAATGGGTAGCAAGCATCCTTTTCGAATTGATTTGTTTGATGATGAAATTGACACTCTACGAACATTTGACCCCGAAACACAACGATCCATTGATGCCATTAATTCAATCAAATTATTACCCGCACGAGAATTCCCCGTTAGCGATGATAGTATTCAGTTATTTCGCCAACAATTCCGTCAAATGTTCGAAGGCGATCCGCAACGCAGCTTGATATATAGAGAAGTCAGTGTGGGCAATATGCCCGGTGGCGTTGAATATTATTCACCACTATTTTTGACTCAGACAAATAGTTTGGTCGATTACCTGCCGGATAACACCTTATTACTTAATATTAACGATCCACATCAAGCCGCCACTGATTTTTGGCAGGAAATTGAACAACGTTATAAACAACATCAAGTTGATACTGAAAGGCCATTACTCGCACCTCGCGATATGTTTTTTGCCGTCGATGACCTCTTTGCCACGTTTAAACAATATCGTCGACTTCATTGCCAAACATTTGAATTAGATAAAGGCGCCGGAAAGCAGAATTACGCGACCACTATTCCACCACAACTCACTCTTAATGCCCGCCAAGATAAGCCATGTGAAGCATTACTGAATTTTATTAATAATTTTAAAGGACGCATATTATTTGCTGCTGAAACAGCGGGACGGCGTGAAACCCTTTTAGAATTGCTACGTGACAATGATGTGCAACCGAAAGCGTACCAAAACTGGGATGAATTTGCAGTTGATGATGCCGCTCTTGGTATCACTGTTGCACCATTGGAAAATGGTCTCATTTTAACGGCCGATAATATTGCCGTTATTGCTGAAACTCAGTTATTTGGTCAACAGGTTATGCAACGTCGTCGTCGCAGTCGTAAAAAACGCGATGCTGATGCTGTTATCCGTAACCTTGCTGAATTGACTATTGGTGATGCCGTTGTGCATGAAGACCATGGTGTCGGTCGCTATCTTGGCTTGCAAACCTTAGATGTCGGTGATGTCACCACTGAGTATGTGACCCTTGAATATGCCAAAGGTGACAAACTCTACGTCCCTGTTGCCGCATTAGACTTAATCAGTCGATATTCTGGCGCTGCTCCCGAGCTAGCACCATTACATCGACTGGGTTCCGGTCAATGGGAGAAAGCACGGCGTAAAGCTGCCGAAAAAGTTCGTGATGTGGCGGCTGAATTATTGGATATTTATGCCCAACGAGCCGCCCATAAAAAACCGCCTATTAATGATCCTGATGATCAATATGCTGCTTTTATCTCAGCATTTCCTTTTGAGACTACACCCGATCAACAAGATGCTATTGATGATGTTGTCAACGATATGACGTCCACTAAACCCATGGATCGTCTTATCTGTGGTGATGTCGGTTTTGGTAAAACCGAAGTTGCCATGCGGGCAGCATTCTTAGCGACGCAGTCGGGCAAACAA
This sequence comes from Piscirickettsiaceae bacterium, assembly GCA_030620285.1. GTDB lineage: Bacteria > Pseudomonadota > Gammaproteobacteria > Nitrosococcales > Methylophagaceae. The sequence continues at coordinate 4,837 of JAUXFA010000068.1, read as the reverse complement.
GTGATGGTATTAGTACCTACTACTCTGCTCGCTCAGCAACATTATGAAAATTTTAAAGATCGCTTCGCCGATTGGCCAGTGAATATTGAAGTAATGTCGCGGTTTCGTTCCAAGAAACAACTTGATGCGGTTAAAAATGCAATGAGTAACGGTATTGCCGATATTATTATCGGCACTCATAAGTTGATCCAACAAGATATTAGCCCTAAACGCTTAGGTTTATTTATTCTTGATGAAGAACATCGGTTTGGCGTTACTCAAAAAGAACAAATCAAAAAATACCGATCTGAAATTGATGTATTAACACTCACTGCCACCCCGATTCCTCGTACCTTAAATATGTCTATTTCTGGTATTCGTGACCTGTCGATTATTGCCACCCCTCCTGCTCGTCGATTGGCCATTAAAACCTTTGTACAGCAATGGAATTCAGAAAACATTCGCGAAGGAATACTGCGTGAAATCAAGCGGGGCGGCCAAGTTTATTTTCTACACAATAAAGTGGAAGATATTGAACGTGTTGCTCGTGAATTGGAACATATTATTCCTGAAGCCAAAATCGGCATTGCTCATGGCCAACTGCGTGAACGTGAATTAGAACAGGTGATGCTCGATTTTTATCACCAACGATTTAATGTACTGATATGTACAACTATTATTGAAACTGGTATTGATATTCCCTCTGCCAACACCATCTTTATTGATCGCGCTGATAAATTAGGGCTAGCACAACTGTATCAAATCCGGGGACGTGTTGGTCGTTCTCATCATCGCGCTTATGCTTATTTAATTGTGCCACCTCAAAAAGTGATGACTAAAGACGCCATTAAACGTCTTGAAGCTATCGAATCTATTGAAGATCTGGGCGCCGGATTTACCCTCGCTACACATGATATGGAGATACGTGGTGCGGGAGAATTATTAGGTGATGAACAAAGTGGCCAAATGCAAGAGATTGGTTTCGGTTTATATAATGAATTGCTTGAACGTGCCGTTAATGCACTTAAATCAGGTAAAGAGCCTAGTCTTAACCTTAATCAGCGTAACTTTGTTGAAGTTGACTTGCATGTGCCGGCTCTCATTCCAAACGACTATTTACCCGATGTACATACCAGATTAGTACTGTACAAACGTATTTCGGCAGCGCCAGATAGCGAAGCACTGCGTGAATTGCAAGTTGAAATGATCGATCGATTTGGACTATTGCCAGAACAAATACAAACCTTATTTGCCATCCATGAGTTACGTTTTAAAGCAAAAGTCATTGGTATTCGTAAAATCGATGTTTATGACCAAGGTGGACGAATTATCTTCGCAAAAGAGCCTAATATTGAACCAATGACCATCATTCAACTAATTCAATCCCAACCGGCTAAATATAAACTTGATGGCCAAGATAAATTACGTTTTATTGCGGATATGGCTGATGCTGATAGTCGTTTAATTACATTAAATAACTTACTTGACATTCTACTTAAAGATATTACTATAAACAATTGATATATAATAAAAATAAAATTACTTACAGGGTCACTCTAAAGTCTGGTATTTGACTGTTACTCTTCACCTAAACCGTAACTTGATATGCAATAAACAACTGATATTAAAGATTTTTATTTTTATGCCGCTAACTGTTAGGTAAAGCAGATTTTTGGTTATAAATATGATTGAATTACCACGTAATTTTTCAGTGCCAATAACGACACCTAGCCAGTCTAGTAGAATGGTGCGGTTTCAAACAATCACTGATGAAGAAGAAAAAGAACATGCTGTTGAAAGGCGTTTGTCACCAACACGTCGCGACCCGTCATCGTCTAAAGAACAGATTGAGCGCCGGGTTTCATCAGATCGTCGCCGTTCGGCATTTAGCCACAAAGTCTAAACTACTTTATCTTAATCGTTTTTCCTGTCGAAGCAGATTGCAATGCAGCTTCAATAGTTTTGCAGTTTGCTTTTGCATCGGCAATTGATAGTGCAGGCGCTCTTCCATTCAAGACACAATCACTAAAATGTTCAATTTCAAGCACAAAATGATTAGCAATAGTGAGTTCCACAATGTGCTCTTCACCGGCATCCGTCCACCATGAAATAACAGGTGCATCATCCGGGTTCTGCCAAACAGTCTCGCATTTAATACCGCCTAATGTGCCAATAATTTCATATTCACTGCGACGTGCACGTTCAAAACTCATATCAAACTGAGCATATCGGCCATCACTATAATCCAACACACCGCTCAAACTCACATCAGCGCCATTATCGTTAAACTTTGCCATTGCTGTCGCTGCGACAGGATCTGTGTCAAACCATTTTCTAGCGGTATGGATAGCATAAGGTCCAATATCCCACATTGCACCACCACCATGATTAATATCTCGGTTAAGTCGATATAATCGTGCCGGCTTCATGGGGAATGAAAAACAGCTACGGACTGTTCTTACATCGCCTATTGCACCCGAATCAATCACTTGTTGCACATAATCATGCTGTGGATGGAAAATATACATAAAGCCTTCCATGATGGTGACTTTCTTTTTCTTTGCTGCTGCCGCAATCGCTACGATATCCTTAAGTTTTATTGCCATCGGCTTTTCGATCAATACATGCTTGCCCTTAGCAATTGCTTTTAAAGCCCATTCGGTATGCTCTTCATTTGCCATCGGCAAATAAATCGCATCAACCTCAAGATTATCTAATAAAGCATCCAGATCATTTAATGTCAGTACATCGGTTTCTTGGGGTGCATATTTTGCTAATATTTCAGCCGCTGCTCCTTCACGCCTACTGGCAATAGCCACTAACTGTGCATTTTTGGCCTCTACGACTGCGGGTAATAATCGTTCATTAACACGTGCTGCACCTAAAATTCCCCACCGTAAAACCGTTTTATTTTCCATGCTATTCCCCTACTTCTTTGTAATAAGAACATCATAACGATTTGTTTAGTGATCTCCAACTAAAATAAAGCCCTGATAATAGTAGTGTTTTTATCTGATAACTTTTGTCTTATGCTAGTCACTATAAATTTCATCACAATATAAGGAAACATCATGACTATCGAAGTTGGACAACGTTTACCTACTGGCAATTTAACCGAATGTAACGAGTTTGATCCGGAAAATGGTTGCCCAACGAATCCTCAAGCACAAGATGTTGCTGAACTCACTAAAGGCAAGAAGATTGTGATCTTTGGCGTGCCCGGCGCCTATACACCTTTATGTTCAGCGCAACACTTACCAGGTTATGTTGATCTGGCAGACCAACTCAAGGCTAAAGGTGCCGATGATATTTGGTGCTTGGCTGTTAATGATGCTTTTGTGATGGCCTCTTGGGGCAAAGATAATAAAGCTTCAGGGAAAGTACGGATGATGGCAGATGGTAGCGCTGAATATACCAAGGCTCTTGGCTTAGATCGTGACTTAACAGCCGGTGGCATGGGTGTTCGCTGTTTCCGTTTCGGCATGATTGTCGATGACGGTATTGTTACTTACCTAGGTGTTGAAGGTTCCGGTGAATTTGGTGTGTCTAAAGCTGAAACATTATTAGAAGAACTGTAAATAATTAAACCTAACTTAGGGCTGGCGTTTAGTCAGCCTTTAGTTAACGTGTTTCAATTACACCATCATGACCAATAAATACGCTCGTTGCTAATTGATGGAATATACCGTGTTCAACCACACCGGGAATGGCATTTAACGCTGAATGAAGCTCATCTCCGTCAATGCTTGAATCAAATGTCATATCGAGTACTAAGCTGCCATGAGATGTAATCGCCAATCCATCACCATTCGCATTAGGTCGCAGGCCACCCTCGCCGCCTATTTGTTGAAGACTACGTAATACTAACTGCCATGAAAATGGCGCCACTTCCACCGGAATAGGATATTTTTCGCCAATTCGATCGACTAATTTAGTATTATCAGCCAATACATAAAAACTGTTGCTGGCTTTGGCTAATAATTTTTCTTTTACCAAATCAAAACCACGCCCTTTCAGTAGTGTGTTATCGGCTGTCACTTCATCAGCACCATCAACATAAATATCTAATTGGCTTAAATGCTCTATCGCAATAAGGTCGAGCCCTAATTGCTGAGCCTTGATGGTGCTAACCACTGAACTCGCTACTGCAATGAACTTCAAACCCTCTTGCTGTTTCTTGCGTGCCAATTCCTCAATAAAATAATTTGCCGTTGAGCCGGTTCCCAGCCCAACGATCATGCCATTTTTAACTAGAGTTGCAGCATGAATTGCTACTAATTGTTTATCATTTGTCGCAAGCTGTTCAGACATGAGCGATCTCCTTCAATATCTTGGCAAGAAAGTAGTTTTCAGCATACCATGCTAATTAATTAGTTTAAATTTTTTAGGGAAAACCCATGGCACAACTTGATTCAATCGTGCGTCATATTGAAGGGACAACTGGCCACACACTTAAAAACTATCAACTTACATCAGTTGGTGGCGGCAGTATCAATACGGCATATAAACTGCAAACACCTAAACACTCATATTTCCTCAAACTCAATCAACCACACTTAGTGGATATGTTCGAAGCCGAAGCTCAAGGTTTGGAAGAAATGAGAGCCTTAAACTGTATTCGTATTCCGGAGGTCATCTGCCATGGCCAAGCAGATGGTTATAGTTATATCGTATTGGAATATATTGAGTTGGGTAGTTTGCGAGGCCATGCAGCCAAGCTACTTGGTACACAATTAGCTCAGTTACATCATCATACTCAAGACTTTTTTGGTTGGCATATCGACAATACAATTGGTAGCACACCACAACATAATGAACGTACACACGACTGGCTTAGTTTTTGGCAACAACAGCGTTT
>JAUXFA010000060.1 GCA_030620285.1 Piscirickettsiaceae bacterium | reverse complement strand
TTATGAACACCAAATGCTTTCAATACTGAGAAGGCAACCGCTATCAACGGTACTAATGATAATAAGGTCGTAAAAACCAAGCTCATTGCCCGTAGGTTTAATTCACCATTAGCCAATTCACGGATCACAATATAACTAACTCGCAAAGTATTGATCAGCCAGCGCCATAGAGCATGTGTTTGCAGAGGTAATTCCTGCCATAAGGTGACTAGGAAAAATGTTTTTATTTTTGTTATTAGTTCAGCCATAATTTTGTATTTGATTAAAATATTAAACCGGATTATCAATATCAATAAAGTGATGTTGTAGATCAAATTGCTCTGCTAAATGTTCACCTAATGCCATCACGCCATATCGTTCGGTAGCATGATGTCCAGCCGCAAAATAGTTAATCCCTAGTTCGCGAGCAAGATGGGCTGTTTGCTCTGATATTTCACCACTCAAAAATGCATCTAATCCTAATTCTGCAGCTTGCTCAATATAGCCTTGGGCAGCACCACTACACCAACCGATGGTCATAATCGGTCGGTCGTGCCCTTGTATTACCATTGGCTCACGCTCTAAAACTTGACGAAGTTTATCAGCAAACTCCGGTATTGTTTGAGACTCCGTCAAACAACCACACACCGCGATGGCCGGATCGCCTGTTCCTAAAATACGACCATCTACTTCTAAATCAAGTCGTTGTGCTAATTGTGCGTTGTTACCTAATGTAGGATGTGCATCAAGCGGTAAATGATAAGCAATTAAATTAATATCATTTATTAGCAATTGTTTTAAACGTTTTTGTTTGATTCCAATGATGCGCGGATCTTCACCTTTCCAAAAATAACCATGATGTACCAGTACGGTATCAGCTTGTAAATCTAGTGCTGCATCTAATAATGCTTGGCTAGCAGTGACGCCAGATACTATCGTGTTTATCTGCTCACTACCCGCCACTTGTAAGCCATTTGGACAATAATCTTGGAACCGATTCGGTTCTAATAAGGTCTCAAGGTAGGATAGACATTCAGTTCGGGTTATCATCACAATAGTTCCGATGGTCAATAATGTTGTCACTATAACAAACTGGAGACAAAACAAATGGATACAGTGAGTATTATCGCATTGAGTATGGGCGCCGCTTGGGCAAGTGGTATTAACCTTTATGCCACCATGTTTATGCTCGGCTATATGGGCATGACTGGAAATATCACCTTGCCAGCCGAGTTAGAAGTGCTGACTAACCCAATGGTAATGACGGCTGCGGGCTTTATGTATTGTGTTGAATTTTTTGCTGATAAAATCCCAGGGGTCGATTCAGCTTGGGATAGTATTCACACCTTTATCCGTATCCCTGCAGGTGCGATGTTAGCATCAAGCGCTGTTGGTGATGTTGGTCCCGCCATGGAACTTACTTCAGCATTATTGGGTGGAACATTAGCGGCGGGAAGTCATACCACTAAGGCCGGAACACGATTATTAATTAATACTTCGCCTGAACCCTTCACTAATTGGACTGCATCCATTGGTGAAGATCTCTTGGTTATTGGTGGATTGTGGGCAGCGCTGTATCATCCAGTATTCTTTATTATTGGGCTCATTGCCTTTATCTTACTGATGATTTGGTTATTACCACGATTATGGCGTTTACTGAAACATATCTTCCGACGTGTAGGAAGTTGGTTGGGTTTGTGTGAACCGCCCCCACCACTGATGGATAACGCTAATATTCAAGCTGAATTAGATAATTCCGATACAGGTATTAAGACTTAAGGCGATAATAAACGCCATGCGGGCTACGGATCATTTCAAAGGCATCTGAATAGCCGGTAATTGTTTCTGATGCACCCAGAAATAAATAAGCTCTGGGATTCATAGCTTGTGCCATTCTATTAAGGATATCTGATTTACGCTCTGGCGAAAAATAGATCAATACATTGCGACAGAAAATAAGGTCAAATTTGCCGAGTGAACCATAATTCATTAGTAAGTTTTGCTGCTTAAAACTGACACGGCGTTTAATATCATCTACGACTGTCCAGTGATCATCCACCTGTCGGAAAAATTGTTGCTTGCGCGCTACTGATAAACCTCGACCTAAAATACCTTCATCGTATGTTGCTTGCTCTGCTTCAAGCAACATACTGGCAGAAATATCGGTTGCCATAATTTGTGTATCGGCCAAACGGCTTGCAGGAAAAGAGGCAAGATGCTCACTGACTGCAATACTAACTGTATAAGGTTCTTGGCCCGATGAACACGCTGATGACCATATTCGACATTGGAGCTTACCCTCACTATCCATCGTGGGGAGGACCTCTTTTGCCAAAATTTCAAATGGACTCTGGTCTCGAAACCATGAGGTTTCATTGGTTGTCATGGCATCAATAACCGCATCTCGTAAATGACGAGGATGCCCTCGTTCAATAGCCGTTAATAATTCTGAATAGGAGGAAATTTGTTCTTCACGTAATAATTTTGTCATCCGACTGACAATTAAATAGTCCTTACCTTCACCTAGTAAAATCCCACATGACTGCTCAAGGAAATTCTTAAAACGTTGGTAATCAGCAGTAGTAATAGCGTTTAATGTAGGCATGTTACAAATTTAAATAAAAATCAGGTAGCTTATAGATAGCATTTCGGACAGCAATTGATATAACTTGTATTCTACGCCTTGTTCACTCTTGTTAGGAAACGATAACATCATGAAAACAATTCTCATAACAGGTTGTTCGAGCGGTATCGGCTTATGTGCCGCCAAACAATTACATCAGCTCGGTTATCAGGTTATTGCTACCGTTCGGTCTCCTCAAGATGAAATACCATTAAAACAGCTCGGCATTACCACGACCCTGCTCGACCTGACCGACAGCATATCCATTCATAATGCTTTCAACTTTGCAGTTGAACATTTTAACGGTCACATTGATGCTTTATTTAATAATGCAGCGTTTGGTCAACCAGGAGCGGTGGAAGATTTGAGTCGCGACGTATTACGCCAACAATTTGAAACCAATGTTTTTGGTACCCAAGAACTCACTAATTTGGTGATCGCTCAACTGCGCCAGCAGGGGCATGGTCGTATCATTTATAATAGTTCTGTTTTGGGGTTTATCTCCATGGCATACCGTGGCGCCTATAATGCAAGTAAATATGCGCTAGAGGGCTTAGTTGATACCTTGAGATTAGAGCTTTACGATACTAATATCCACCTTAGCCTAATTGAGCCTGGACCCATCACCAGTCAATTTAGAGCTAATGCTTTTGCTAAGTATCAACAAAATATCGTCAAAGCATCCAGTGTTCATCATTCAGTATATGATGCTATGGAGCGTCGGCTCACTAAGAAAGGTCCTGCTGTACCCTTCACTTTACCTCCTGAAGCCGTGGTCAAAAAGCTCATTCATGCCCTTGAACACAAACGGCCCAAAATTCGTTATTACGTCACTTTCCCAACTTATTTATTTGGCTTTTTTAAACGGCTACTCCCGCATCGCGGCTTAGACTGGGTATTAATCAAACTCTCTCAAGATGAGCACAAATAAATGCTTTGTTTTTTTAGTTTGTTTTTATGACATAATCGACATTATTAGTCTTTATACGGATTTTAGGTATGGCTTCAATTTCCAGGGATAGCTTACAGTGGCAATCGGCAGTTCATACCTTTACCAGCATTGTTCTCACTGGTTTTATCGCTATTGCTCTCTCTGGCTATATCATTTACACCCAATCGAATAGTCTGCAAATATCCCAATTTGATCTGATCATTTATCACAGTATCGCTGCCATCGTATTGTTAATATTAGCGATACTATTTTCCATCCGAACCTATATCACTTTATCTCGACCGCTCGACAATCTTGAACAAATTACCCATGCATTACCCCTGCTTTCATCTAAAAAATATGATGAGGCTAGGCAAATATTCCAAACAGTCGAAAATCTATCAAAACATCAGGAAATTAATCAATTGCAATATGCCACCTTGCAATTGACTAGTTTGCTTGAAAAACTTGATGCCAATGTAAATGAACGTTCGGGACTCATTCGCGCTAAAAGTGATGAACTTGAGTTAGAACGTGACTTTATTAAAAGCCTACTTGATACGGCTCAGCTTATTATTCTGACTATCAACGAAGATTATGAAATATCTTTATTTAATGATTATGGTGAAAACTTAACGGGCTATACCGAAATTGAAATGTTAAATACGCCAGTCTCAAAAATGTTTCCTGCTGGCAACTGGACTGAAGCTAACGCTTTATTCAATGAGCTTATCGCCAATAATATTAATATCGCCCAACAAGATTCAGAGTTGATCGATAAAAATGGCAGCATTCGCCAAGTATCCTGGTTACATTCACGCATTGATAGTAATAATCAAAATGCAGCAATTTTATCAGTCGGGCTGGATATGACCGAGGAAAGAGAAGCCGAAAAACGTGTTGTCTGGTTGGCCGAACACGATCCCCTAACGGACTTATGTAACCGCCGGAAATTCACCGAAGAATTTGAAAAATCACTGCAAACTGCTATTCGATACCAGCATAATAATAGCCTGTTATTCCTTGATCTGGATTCATTCAAAGATATTAATGACACCAGCGGCCATCGTGCTGGCGATGAATTATTGCAGTCTGTTGCGACAACATTAGAAAAAGTAACCCGATTTACTGACTTGGTTGCCCGCTTAGGCGGTGATGAATTTGCGATTTTATTGCCTGAATCTGATATGGCGGGTGCTGAAGTTCTCGCTAAAAAAATTATTCATGAATTGGCTCAAATTGATTTGAGCTATGGCAAAGTGAAACATAAAGTATCCACCAGTATTGGGATTGTTCACTTTCCCCTTCAGGATGCGTCCACCCATGAGTTATTAGGTTTTGCTGATCTGGCTATGTATAAAGCCAAAGCAAGTGGTAAAGGCACGTTTCATACTTTCTCAGCCGATGATAAAACCCAAGATCAACTTGAAACTCGAGTATTCTGGAAGCATCAAATTGAAGATGCATTGGAAAACAATAACTTCATTTTATATTACCAACCTATCTTGAATATTGAATCAACTAAAATCACTCATTACGAAGTGCTTATTCGTATGCGTGATGCCGCTACTGGAGAAATACGCTTACCGGGGAAATTTATTCAAATTGCTGAAGAAGTAGGGCTGATTCATCGCATTGACCATTTCGTTTTGCGTCATGGCATGATGAAACTCGCCACACTTCAACAACAAGACGATTCTTTAAAACTAGCGATCAATTTATCAGGAGCCGTTATTGATGATCCTGAGTTACTACCCCTACTAAAGAAATATATGGCTGAATACCATGTCAAGCCCGAAGGTTTGATATTCGAAGTAACCGAAACAGCCGCGGTATCAAATTTACAACAAGCCAAAGCGTTGATGACTGAAATTAAAAAATTAGGCTGTCAATTCTCGCTAGATGATTTTGGGGTGGGCTTTGCATCCTTTAACTATATGCGTGAATTACCCGTCGATATTATTAAAATAGATGGTATTTTCATCAAAGACCTTGATAAAAATGCTGATGACCAATTGTTTGTTAAAGCCCTAATCGATGTTGCTAAAGGCCTCGGCAAAAAAACCATTGCCGAATTTGTTGAGAATCAAAAAATCCTTGATCTTCTCGGTACATATGGTGTTGATTATGCTCAAGGTTACCATATCGGCCGACCAGCGAGTGGTATTCGAGAGCGAATCGAGTGGAGTGCAGAAGATAATAATTAGGCCTCATCTACACGACAAGGCCTATCATTTTCTAATGTTATATTAAGCGGTAAAACTTAATAGTCCGGCATTGACGTCCACCTTAATAGTATCGCCTGCTTTAAAGTAACCTGACAATAAATCCTGGGCCAAGATATTTTCCAGTTGTTGCTGAATAACACGCTTTAACGGCCTTGCACCATAGACAGGGTCAAAGCCAGCTTCGGCAATAAAGTCTAGTGCTGCTTCACTCACCTCTAAACCAATCTCACGTTCTGCCAAACGTTGCTGTAATTGTTCTAGCTGAATTTTGGCAATAGCATGGATTTGCTCCCGTTGTAAGGGATGAAATACCACCACATCATCAACACGGTTAATAAATTCAGGTCTAAAATGTTGACCGACAATTTCCATTACCGCTGCCTTCATTTCATCATATTGATCTTCGCCAGCGAGATCTTGAATGATGTTGGAACCCAAATTAGACGTCATCACAATCACGGTATTTCGAAAATCAACAGTACGACCTTGGCCATCGGTCAAGCGACCATCATCCAATACTTGCAACAAAATATTAAACACGTCAGGATGTGCTTTCTCAACTTCATCTAACAATATCACTGAATAAGGTTTACGCCGTACAGCCTCCGTTAGATAACCTCCTTCTTCATAACCAACATACCCTGGAGGCGCCCCAACCAATCGAGCCACCGAATGTTTTTCCATAAATTCGGACATATCAATCCGTATCATTGCTTCTTCCGTATCAAATAAGAAAGTTGCTAAGGCCTTGCACAGTTCTGTTTTACCGACACCTGTTGGCCCTAAAAATAAAAACGAACCATTGGGCCGATTCGGATCAGATAGGCCTGCGCGTGAACGACGAATAGCATTTGAAACCGCACTCACCGCTTCGTCTTGGCCGATAACACGTTCATGCAAAGCATTATCCATTTGCAATAGTTTGTCGCGCTCACCTTCCAACATTTTAGACACAGGAATACCCGTCCATTTAGAGACTATTTCGGCAATCTCTTCTTCGCCCACTTCATTCCGCAATAGGGTGAAATCCTGCATTTCAGCTTGGGTTGCCATATCCAACTGTTTTTCAAGTTCTGGAATTTTGCCATATTGTAGTTCCGACATTTTGGACAAATCACTATTACGATTAGCCACCTCCAACTCCATTCGTGCTTTTTCAAGATTCTCTTTAATATGCTGGCTGCCATG
>JAUXFA010000127.1 GCA_030620285.1 Piscirickettsiaceae bacterium | reverse complement strand
GCAGGCATATTTCATTTTGATCTCATCGGCATATTGGGTCGGTGTTCTTAATGCGACAGCAATATCATTCGTCACTTGGTCACCAGCAATAGGAATCACCGCCGTATGGCGGATAGCGCCATCAATAAATACCGCAATATCGGTAGTGCCACCACCAATATCGACCAGACATACTCCTAAGTCTTTTTCATCATTTTCAAGCACTGAATAACTTGATGCCATTTGCTCCAAAATAATGCCATCGACCGTTAATCCACAGCGTTCAATGCATTTTGTAATATTCTGAGCAGCACTTACCGCCCCAGTGATTAAATGGACTTTTGCTTCTAAACGCACACCTGACATGCCTATCGGCTCACGTATGCCTTCTTGATTATCAATAATGTATTCCTGTGGCATCACATGTAGTAATTGTTGATCACCAGGAAAATGAACGGCTTTAGCAGCATCCAATACCCGCTCAACATCACTTTGAACAACTTCTTTATCTCGAATCGCAACGGTTCCATGAGAATTCAAGCTGCGGATATGACTACCCGCGATGCCGGCATAGACTGAATGGATTTGGCAACCCGCCATTAATTCCGCTTCTTCAATAGCACGTTGGATTGATTGCACCGTAGACTCAATATTGACTACAACACCTTTTTTCATACCTCGCGCCGGATGCGATCCAATCCCAATAATCTCGACAGCATGATCATTGGGCCCAGCATCCACCACCGGGGCAGCAACTATTGCTACGACTTTTGACGTACCAATATCCAAGCCCACTATTAAATCTCTATCATTTTTTTTAGTCATCATACTGTTCCATTAAAATCAGGTTTTTGACCTTGTTTCCAAATCACCGACAAACCATTGGTATAACGCATATCCATTGCAGAAATATGTGATTGATAACGGTGTAATGCATATCGATATACCTTCAAAAATCGTTTAAATCGCTGCTCACTATCTGCACGTCCAAGTAGCACTTCTATGTCATTAGTCAATGTCATACTCCATGCTCGACGTTGATCCATTTCCAAACTCTTAATCTGCAAACTTTGCTCATGTAATTCTCTTGTCATTTTTTGATAACGTTGCGTAACCACTTTCTGGCTGTTCTCTGGTCCTCGTAAAATTGCCAAACCTGCTGGGAAAGAATTATCTGGCGACAGGAATTTTTCACCATCTTGATTAACCAGACTTTTATCTCCCCAACGAGCAATGGCCATTTGCTCCTCAACAATTAGATGCAAGGTATCCGGCCATATTCTTCTCACTTGAATTTGCTTGACCCACGGCAACGCTTCTCCTGCTGTGCGGATACTGGCTACATCAACACTGGTAAAACTACCGCGTGCATAAGGGCTAACCGCAGTAACCAATGCTTCTTTATTCACATGGGTAAATTCGCCCTCAACCGTGACATGTGCAATAGGAAAGGTATCTTCTTGCTGTAGATACACACCGCCAGCGACCACCCCAATAACCGCTATTCCCAACACCATATGGCGTAATGCTTGTTGCCATGCCAAGGGTTGCCGTACTTTACGAACAGGCTTGCGGCTAGCACCTCGTTTAGTTCTTCCAGCCATCAAGCTTTCACTCCCATGCTGGTTTCTAAAATCGTCAAAACTAGATCATCAAAACTCAATCCGGCCTCTTTCGCTGCCATCGGCACTAAACTATGATCCGTCATTCCTGGAATGCAGTTCGCTTCTAATAAATAAAATTGACCTGATTGATCACGCATAAAATCAATACGTCCCCAGCCTGTCATGCGTAATCCGTTAAAAGCATCTAGTGCAATTTTCTGACATAAGATTTCATCCTGTTGAGTTAAACCACAGGGGCATAAATATTCTGTTGTATTTGATTGATACTTAGCTTCAAAATCATAAAATTCATTAGGGGTTTTTAATTGAATGACTGTTAAGGCTTGTTGCCCCAAAATTCCAACGGTATATTCTTCACCTTCAATCCAGCGTTCTGCTATCACTTCAGCATCAAACTCAGTAGCAACTTCAATTGCTTTTGCTAACTCACTGGCAGAATTTACTTTAGTCATGCCAATGCTAGAACCTTCATTGACGGGTTTAATAATCAATGGCAAACCCAATCTTGCTACTAGTGCATCGGCATCACTACCCGCGGTTACTTGTTCAAAATCTGCTGTTGCTAATCCCTGTTGCAACCACAAATCTTTACTCAAGGTTTTATTCATTGATAATACGGCGCCGGTGATATCACTACCGGTGTACGGTATTGATAAAGATTCCAAAACACCCTGAATCTCACCATCTTCTCCACCACGGCCATGTAAAATGATAAAGGCTCGATCAAACTTTCCTGACACTAACTGCTCACTGATATCTAAACCAACATCTACTTTATAAGCATCAATATTTTGTTTTGTCAGTGCATCCAATACGGCTTGACCGCTGGTCAATGAAATTTCACGTTCGGCTGAACGACCACCCATTAGTACCGCAACTTTGCCAAATTCAGTAGCTGATATGATTGAGCGTCCTATCATGCTCTCTCTCCAACGATATGAACTTCCGGCTGTAATTTCACACCTTCTAGCAACTCAATTTTTTGCTGAACCAATAATATTAATGATTCAATATCTGCCGCTGTTGCCGTGCCATCATTGACGATAAAATTGGCATGCTTTTCAGATACTCGAGCACCACCTACATTCAGACCTTTCAAGCCATTGCTTTCGATCAAACGACCCGCAAAATCATTTTCAGGATTGCGAAATACGGATCCTGCACAGGGTTGGTTAGTAGGTTGGCTCACATTACGTTTTTTGAGTAATGTTTTAATCTCCTCTTGTTCTGAGGCTTTATCACCATCAACAAGTGTTAATGTTGCTGACACGAACCACTCATCAGCAGGTATTTGCACATGGCGGTAAGACACTTTAAATTCTGCTGGGTTACGTTGATGTAGTGTGCCCTGCCTATCAACTGTAGTCACTTCAGATACTAAATCCCATGTTTCAGCTTGATGTGCACCGGCATTCATTGCCAAAGCACCACCTAAGGTACCTGGAATACCAGCTAAAAATGCAGCCCCTGATAAGCCTGATCGAGCAGCTTGTTTAGCCAACTTGCCGCAATAAACACCCACTTCTGAATAAATTGACTGATCTGTTATTTCAAAATCTTGCAATGTGCCCGCAGTAGAGATAACGGTACCCACAAAACCACCATCTCGTACTAATAAATTACTACCTAAACCTAACCATAAAAGAGGTTCCGAAACCGGTAGTTGAGCTAAAAACGTTGCTAAATCTTGCACGCTAGTAGGTCGGTAAAAACGCTGTGCGTTACCACCAACACGCCATGACGTATATTTGGATAATGGTTCATCAAGACGTACTTCGCCTTGTAATTGTTGAGATAAAGCAACCATCAATCTTGCCCGCCCAATCTTGTTTCTAATTCACGCACTGTGGTGCCAATATCACCGGCACCCATCACCAGTAGGACATCGTCATCTGCAAACAGTCCTGGCAATATGTCAAAGAGTGCATCATTGCTCTCAGCAAATACCGGTTCTACCTGACCTCGTATGCGAATTGCACGGCACAAACTTTTCGAATCGGCGCCGGCAATTAATGTTTCTCCTGCTGAATAAACTTCAAGCATGATCAAAACATCAACTGTTGACAGTACTTGAGCAAAATCATCAAATAAATCACGGGTACGGCTATAACGATGGGGTTGAAATACCACCACTAAACGACGACCAGGCCAACTAGCTCGTGTTGCGTTGATTGTCGCGGTTAACTCGGTTGGGTGATGGCCATAATCATCAATAAGTAATACTTTTTTGCTGTTAACTAATAATTCACCCATAATATTAAATCGTCGACCAACACCTGCAAATTTGTTCAGCGCTGTTTGGCAAGCTTCGACAGAAACATTAAGATTTCTGGCAATAGCCAATGCCGCTATGGCATTTAATGCATTATGCTGACCCGGCATATTAAGTGTAATTGCAAAATCTTGATTGGCCTTTTTATCAATTACCTTGAAATGACTAACCCCTTCGGATTGCTCAAGATCCTTTAACTGAAAATCAGCACCATCAGCAACGCCATAGGTTAAAACGGGTCTGGTCACTTCAGGCAATATTTCACGAATAACAGGATCATCAATGCACATCACAGCCATACCGTAAAATGGCAAGTGATGTAAAAATTCAATAAAAGTCGCTTTTAACTTATTAAAATCACCTTCATAGGTCGCCATATGATCTTCGTCAATATTAGTGACAACGGCAATTACTGGCTGCAAATATAAGAATGAGGCATCACTCTCATCCGCTTCAGCAACTAAATATCGGCCACTGCCTAAACGTGCATTGCTGCCAGCACTGTTTAGCCGCCCACCAATGACAAATGTTGGGTCAAGCTCACCTTCACTTAATAATGCTGCCACTAAGCTGGTGGTAGTCGTTTTTCCATGAGTACCCGCAACCGCAATGCCATAACTAAAGCGCATTAGTTCCGCCAACATTTCAGCACGTGGCACGATTGGAATTCGTTGTTCTCTTGCTGCCAATAATTCAGGGTTTTCTTCATTGATAGCCGTGGTCACCACCACCACATCCGTATCAGCTAAATAATCAGCATCATGACCAATCATCACCGTTGCACCTAATTCACGTAGATGTTGAATTAAGGCATTTTCGCGAAGATCAGAGCCCGACACTTGATAACCTAAATTGAGCAGCACTTCAGCGATACCGCCCATGCCCACACCACCAATGCCAATGAAATGAATATGTTTGATACGACTTTGCATCGCAGAGATCAACTTATCCATGACACACCTCCGCACATATATCAGCGATGGTATTAGCTGCCTCAATTTTTGATTGGCTACGTGCCGCTGCAGCCATTGTCAATAACTGCTCACGATCACTTAATAATTCATTCAGTTGCCGAGCTAATAATTCTGCTGTTAATTCACACTCATTAAT
>JAUXFA010000103.1 GCA_030620285.1 Piscirickettsiaceae bacterium | reverse complement strand
GGTTTATCCTGGTCAATAAGCTTTTTTGCCACGGCACCTCTGGAGCATCTTGAATGTAGGGATCATTCATGATTTTTTATCACTGAAGAAATACACGTATCGCTTTCATTAGCTCTTCATCATTGAATGGCTTAGTAATATAATCATCAGCACCTGCTGCCAATCCTGTTGCAACATCGGACTTTGTTGCCAGAACAGAAACCAATATGATGGGGAGATCTGAACAACTCTCTAAGGATTTTATCTTCTCAGTTGCCTCAAGGCCATTCATCTCAGGCATATTGACATCCATTAAGATCATATCAGGTCGTCTGTGCTGTACTGAGCGTACACATTCAATACCATTATCAACACAGAGTAAGTCAAACTCATCTTCAAGTAACTCTTGCATGATGAGCTGGTTCATTGGTTCATCATCAGCAACAAGAATTGTGTGTTTGTCAGCCATCATTCATCCATCAATGTTGTATCTGCCGTATTTACTATTGCACGTAATTTAGCTTCGACTTCTGGTGCTAGCTCTAAAGACTGAAACACTATTTCCATTTCTAAGCGTAACGATGACAAAATGCTCTTATTATTATCCAACAACTGTTTTTTACTGATGTTCATCATAACGAGATTATTGACTCGACTAATGACTTCTTCGTAATCAAAGGGTTTGGTTATAAAATCACTTGCTCCCCCCCCCAATGCTTTCAGCTTTGTACGTGAATCATTTAATGCGGTGAGCACCAAAACCGGTGGCGGGAGATCAAGATTAAAAGCGTGAAAGCTATCCATCACCTCAAAACCTGTTTTTTTTGGCATATTGAGATCTAATAACACCAAATCAAAGTGTTGCTGCTGATAGGTTTCAATCGCTTTTATTGAGTCGTGCTCACAAATGATATTGACATAACCTTCAGAACTAAGAATATCTTCTAAGATCGTTAAATTCATTGGCTCATCATCAATAATCAATATTTTCGCCTGATATTGTTGGTGATCAGTACTCATGAAATAGCAACCAAATGTGCTTGTTTTATCGGGATAATAAACACTATTTTTGCACCTTGCGAAGATTCTACTGCTTGAATCATACCACCATGAGCATCAATAAATTCTTTTGCAATAGCTAATCCCAATCCGGTGCCACCCGCAAAGTGAGGTGTTGTACTACTTTGAATAAAGTGATCAAATATTATATTCATGTCTTCAACGGGGATGCCTTCACCCTCATCCTCAATTGCAAATTTTAATGCCGTAACAATTTGATTGGATCCAAGCGTGCTTATCTTTACCGTAGCATCACTTATCGTGACAGTGATTGTGCTTGATTTAGGGGTAAATTTAATCGCATTCGATAATAAATTTAAAATGACCTGACCAATTTTAGGGCCATCCATTTCTGCCGTCACATTCTCTGTTAATACCTTAATATCAACATTCAAGCTTTTTTCTTTTATCTGCCCAGATTGCTCAAGCAAACAGCTTTGCAATATTTTGTGTACATCATGCTGCTCATAATCAAATTCGATAATACCTGCTTCTATCTTTGATAGATCTAATAAATCATTTAATAACAGTAACAAACGTTCGCCACTAATATTGATATTAGTGAAGTACTCAAGCAATTTTTCTGTCGGTGCTGATTCAACTTTATTCATACCAAATTTTGAAAAGCTGAGAATGCCATGCATTGGTGTCCTCAGCTCATGAGACATCTGAGCCAAGAACTCAGATTTAGCTTGGTTCGCGGCTTCTGCTCTTTCCTTAGCAACCCTTAATTCCTTCGTTTTTAGGGTGATGACAGATTGTAAATTGTCTTGGTGTAATACCAATTCTTTTGTTAATACATTCAGTTCAGCTTGGTCAAGTAATGCTCGCCAATATTCTTCGGACATCCGCTTGCCAATAAATGCAAAGAAGATAAGGTGAGCGATAATGAGTAACGATATCAATAAGCCATTCTGTTCAGAAGTAAACCCAATATATAAGACGATAATATTGACCGGCTGCCATATCAGGTTCATAAACACAAAAACCAATATCCGGTATTGTGTCATTGATGCAAGAGCACCACTCACCAAGCCTGTTGTTACCATCAGCATGACGACACCAATGGTCGATAATCCAGTACGAAAAATCAGTGTTGCTGAAAATAGACCCAATAATAATGCTGCCAGCAGTGAATACGCAATATATCGGTCACGGTCGTTTAATAACGCATCATTTCCGGGTTTAACTAAACGTCTAGAAAATTTAAACCGTAGCAAACTAACAATTAATAACGCCAAAAATATTGGTATTAACCACTGACCATGTTCAGCAACGAATGACCGATCCCATAAAAAGAAGCTGATGACGAATGGGTAAGCAAAAACGGTGACCTCGGCCCTTTTCCCCAGCTCAATGGCCGCTTTAGACTCAAGGCTTTGCCGGACATCTAAAGTAAGTGATTCTATTTTTGCATTAGTATCTAATAGGTGCATTTTATTGAGCTACGCTACATCTTTTTTATAATAATAAGGATAGTCATATTGAGTATATGATATTTTTCAGCCTTCTGCTCTAGGGTGTTTTTATTATCTCTACGGATAATGAGTGGTATCATAATCCGGTAAATTTTCTACTGGAGACTAATATGAAATTAGCCCTATCTTGGCTTTTAAGCTTATCCACTTTGTTATTAACTACTTTGGTTTTAGCTGCTAGCCCAATACTGCTACCAGCCTGGCAAAGTGATGCGGTATTTGAACAACCAGAATCTGTTATTTATGACCAAAAACGTCAACTACTTTATGTCTCAAATGTTAACGGAGATCCCATTGAAGCCGATGGTAGTGGTTATATATCCCAGTTATCATTGAAGGGTGAATTGATTAATCAACATTGGCTAGATGGACTCAACGCTCCTAAAGGCATGATCCTTGTTGATGACATACTTTATGTTGCTGATATCAATGAATTAGTCGAAATTGATATTAAAAACAATAAAATACAGCAGCGTTATCTTGCAGGAAATGCCAAATTCTTTAATGATGTTACAGCTGATGCTGCTGGCAATATTTATGTATCTGATATGTTAACCAATACTATTCATTGCCTCTGTTCTGGTGAGTTTTCTGTTTGGTTACAAGATGAGCGCTTAGAGGCACCAAATGGATTATTTGTCGAAGGCAGTGAATTGATTGTTGGTAGTTGGGGTAATATGACCGATGGTTTTGCCACGGCTATTGCTGGCCACTTAAAAACGATTAATATCGCGAGCAAAACTCTTGAAAGCCTTGGCGATAAATCGCCTGCTGGTAATCTTGACGGTCTTGAAGCGGATGGTAACGACAATTATTATGTGACGGATTGGATGATGGGTAAGCTACTACACATTACTCCTTCTGGCATAACTACAACACTGTTATCTCTAGAACAAGGCAGCGCTGATCATACTGTACTTGCCGATCAAGGCTTGATCATTATTCCGATGATGTTGTCCGGCAATGTCATCGCCTACCAAATTAAATAAGTAATTTTTCCCTATGACATTTGATGATCTTATGCTTGATGACAGGCTGTTGCTTGAACTCAAACATCTTAAATTTGCAACACCAACAGCAATTCAAGAAGCCACCATTCCTATTATTTTGGAAGGCAAGGATGTATTGGCTGGCGCAGCAACAGGCACCGGAAAAACGGCCGCATTTGTATTGCCCATTCTGCAACAGTTAATTGATGAACCCAATAAAAATAAACAACCAAAAGTATTGATGTTGGCTCCCACTCGCGAATTAGCTTTTCAAATTCAACACGTGGTTAAGCAACTGAGCAAACAACTTGATATCAATACCGTCATTATGACTGGTGGTTTTTCACAAGCTAAACAAGTCGAGTTTTTGCATCAGGCTTGTGACATTGTGATCGGCACACCTGGTCGATTACTTAATTTAGTCTCTGATGAAGCATTAGATTTATCCGATATTGATATGGTCATTATTGATGAAGCTGATCGGATGCTTGATATGGGCTTAGGGCCTGATGTATTGGCATTGCTTGCGACCATTGCAGATGGTTTTCAAGCCTGCTTATTCTCAGCAACCCTCGCCGGAAGTGGCGTTGAAATATTTGCTGAGGAGTTATTGGCTGATGCAGAAGTTATTCAAATTGATGCGGCTAACCAAAAATCAGATCAAGTATCACAAACCGTTTATTTTGCCGATAATAAAGAACATAAACAGGCACTACTACAAGCATTTATAAATGATAAGGCTTGCCAAAGTGCCATTGTATTTTGCAATAAAAAAGAACGTGCTGATGAAATTACGCAATGGTTACAATCACGCAATATTTCAGCCCAAGTAATGCATGGTGATTTTAATCAGGCCGTCCGTAGAGATAAAACACGCAAATTCCGCTTAGGCCAAATCAAAGTCATGGTGGCAACAGATGTCGCTGCACGGGGGTTAGATTTAACGAATATTAGCCACGTGATTAACTATGATATGCCTTTTAAAGGTGATATTTATATTCATCGTATTGGGCGAACTGGTCGGGCTGAACAAGTCGGTACGGCGATTAACCTAGTTGAATATCATGATCTCAAAAACTTAGAACGAATTGAATTTCATTTACAATCAAAATTACCGATTGCCAAATTGAAAGGCTTTGAACCCAAATCAAAAGCTAATAAATCTAAATCCAAGATCAAATCAGACAAAAAATCACGTTATATCTCCAAAAAAGATCGTGTTCAATAACATGTCTAATGATAACTTAAACTCTACAACACTCCGTTCATCCTGAGCTTGTCGAAGGGTCGATGTCTAATGTTGTGGTTCGACAGACTCACCACGAACGGAAAAGAAAATTTAGATCCGAGTAGGCGCTATGATTCAACTTAATACTCAACAGTTACGGTGGCTGCTATTACTGGCATCAATACTGTTAGCCGCAGGTTTTGTTCTGCCCATGTTAACGATGACCAAATTTCTGCTCATCAACAATTCGGTATCGATTGTTTCCGGTATTTGGCAGCTGATTCAAGATGGCCAAATTTTATTATTCTTTATTATCGCCACTTTCAGCATTTTACTGCCGATCGCTAAAATCATTTTACTGTTTAATTTACTTCAGCCTAATACGACTCATCCTGGCCAACAACAAAAACTACTACATTTAATGCATGATTATGGCCGCTGGGCGATGTTAGATGTGTTGGTCGTTGCCGTACTTATTATGACGGTTAAATTAGGCGCTATTGCCAGCATTCAAATTCATGCTGGTTTATATGTTTTTGGTGCTGCGGTGTTATTGATCATGTTTATTACTCAGCAAGTTGTCGGCATACAAAATGAGATAAAATCATGAGAATATTATGGCTGCTATTGCTCGCACTCACCAGTATTTCTC
>JAUXFA010000053.1 GCA_030620285.1 Piscirickettsiaceae bacterium | reverse complement strand
TAGCCATACTAAGAATCGTACTGATGACAAAGCTATAGAGTAGTGTTTCTCCCATTGACCAAGGATAGTCTTGTGGCATTGTCACGGTTAGATTAATCAGAGCAGGTATCACCAATGACATGACAACTAAATGCATCAAATATAACGAGTATGACAAAGTGGCAAAAGGATACCAAAAAGGCAATGAGAAAAAGGCACGAATCATATTCGCAATAATGTGTTGTTGAAACATCAAGGCAATAATCAGAATACCAATACCGACCGAAAATAAATTACGATTGAAAATATAATAAAACAGATGAAAAGATTGGTATTGGTCGTAAGCGGGTAAAAAAGTAGGAAATGCCATAAAAAAGATGATCAGCAATAGGCCAATAAAAGTGGTGATAATGCCTTTAATTGAATTGGCAAACTTAATCAATTTATCTTTATGGAAGTGCATATTGTAAGCGGCTAAACAGCCTACTAATAAGCTACCAAAGCGAGAGTGTAAATTATCGTAGAGTACGGTGAAAAAATGATTGAAGTATTCATGATCGGTATACATCCGACTGCCAGGGGAGGTACGAATAGCATCATCAGTCATCACAATACCAAAGCGAACCAGTATCGAAATAACAAATAGCCATAACATGACATATCCCGGACTTTTGGAATATTTCAAAATAACGATTAATAATAGTGGATAAATAAAATAAAACTGTTCTTCAATGGCCAAGCTCCAAGTCCAGCCCACAGCTTGATGACCGTAATCAATAAAGTTATTGATATTGAGATAATTTGCCCAGATATACTCACTATTAGGGCCACTCAATAACCAATAAATAGTGAGCGTGAAATAATAAGCCGGTGTGAGCCGCAGATATCGTCTCAAATAGAAGTTTTTGAGGTTCATATGACCTTCTTTGCTGATCTGCCTAAATAAGATGCCAGAAATAAGAAAGCCACTCATAACAAAAAATACATCGACACCTTTGTCGCCATTTAATGCCCATGCCCAGCCCATACCAAGTTCATTGATAATCGATGCAACATCGTGGTTAGGGTGAGCAAGTTGATAGACAAAGAAAGTGTGAAATACCAATACTAAAATAATGGAAAGGGCACGAATACCATCTATGGATGCATAGTTAGATGCTCGTCGAGTATAAATAGATTGGAAATTTTCTTTAAAAGAAAAAGCCGTTCGCAATGCACTTTTTGAGATATCAACATCTTGCGACATAGTAATTCCAATTATTTTAAATAGTTTTTAAATATTCAACTAAAGCCCAACGTTCTTGCTCTGTTAACGCAGGTTTTTCGTAATAGCCTGTACCATACTCATGGCCAGCATTACTGTTCCCTTCGAGTGTGGTATCGAATAGGAAATTATCATTACTAGCACCACACATAACTGAACTCACATAGCCTACATTTTTAGCATCGAATTCCAATGAGCCAATAGAAAATTGTTTTATTCTTTTTTTTGCAGGGAGAAGAAGCTGGTACAAATTTGGTATGGAACCATTATGTAAAAAGGGGGCACTTGTCCAGACGCCATTCAAAGGTCGTGCTTTATAGGCTAGTAGGGCGTGATCAGATACTTCTTGACCATGTTCAATAATTTTACCATCGACATATTTAGCAGGGTGTACAACATCAGGTTGACCCAATTTTTTAGCATCGCGTTTAGCTAAATAAGCCTGTAGTGGATTATTTTTTAAAATACCAATCATAATATTGTTTGCAATATGGATAGCCGGTGCTTCTTCTGTTAATTTATTCCCTGCAAAATAGTAGCGTGGTCGGCCTGCAAACTTACCTGTTTTTCCCTTAAAATAAATCGCATTTTCAGCCATCAATGGGTCGGTTTTTATTTCACCTAATGTACTCATACGCACTTGGATTTTTCGAAGTGGATCAGTGCGGTCGATATCAACATGACATTGAATGCAGTGTTGCTCATAGAGCCCGCGGCCTATTTTGGCTAAATCAGTATCTATGGTCGGGAAACTATCTGGCCAAAGAGGTGAATGTAATTGAGCAACAACATGCTCTAATTTTCGTAATTCACTTGCTTGTATTGATGATTGATAACCGCCGTCAATGAACCCCAACCACTTTGTTGTTTCAGTTTTAATATCGCCAAATACCCCAATGACTTCACCAATATTCCTGGCCAGAGCGCCAACCCCAGAATTAGATTGCGAACCATTCCATTCCACATAATCGTGTTGAGGTGTATCCCAAAGATAAGGATAACTGGTTGGTGCTGTGGGTGGGCTAGTATTATGTTCTTCACCTGTTGCAAGCAAAGCTTGATTTAATATGGCACCAAAAGCATCCAAGCGAGTGTAACCAGAAACAACGTCAGAATGATTTGCCAGCATATGGTTGGCACGTTTTTCATATACTGATTGGATCGCTTGTTCTAATTGCTTAGTTTGCCTATCCGTAATATTGGCCCCTAAAATTTGCTGCTGGAAACGAATAAATTTTTCTTTATCCTCTAAAGTGGCTTTTAATGATGACGTTATTTCGCTAAGAAATAAATTGAGGTCGATAAAAGCCTGCCCACCATCAATACGGACTATCTGATCTTGATAAGTGATTTGCTGGGTATGGCATGCAGCACAAGTAGGCCCCATATGATCGCCATTTCGAGCCAGTCCTATTGGTAGACTATCGGGATTGTTTTTACTGGCTGGTATTGGAATAAAACCAAAACGCACCATATTTTCATCATTACGTAATAATTGCGTGTTTTCAGCTTGTTCTAAATAAAGAAAATAATCATAAGGAATAAGGCGCGAACCTTGGTCGGCAAAGTAAAAATACTCTCTTTCTTCATCCGACCAGTTTTGCTGGAGATAGGTAATATCCTGACTATCTGCCATTGCAGACAAAGATAGAATGCCATGTAAAAATACCAGTATTAAAGATTTGCAATAATTCATCCTCGTACCTTAATCCTCAGAATTAATCTCTAGAAAGTAATGTATTTAATAGGTTATCTTGAAAGTTCAGATTACCGGTTAAGTTACTATGTTTGACGCATAAGAAAAAAGATTGTTTCAATGGTAAGAAAATATATTCATGTCGTTTGATACTCGGATCTAATATATTCCGGCCAAGAAGGGATGCTTTGGTGACCGAGCCATCACCTGGTTCCAATAACAATGCATCATAATCAATACCTTCAATTGGATTGGATAATTCTTTGGGATACATGCGGATAAGTGATTCACCTTCCACTTCTTCGACTACAATTCTTGCCGAGGTTAGTGTGCAACCGCCACCAAAAATCGTTAATTCGGGATGCTCATCAGGTAAGGGAATCGTGAGTGACCAGACAAACCGCCGAGCACGTTCAAGCCGTTTTTCAAAGTACCGGTCTAATGTGGCTAAGTATTCTTCCCCTTCTTGTTGGCTATCATATTTAGCAATAATGCGTTGCCTGATTTTTGGGTCAAAAATAGACCATTGAAAACGTCGCCAAGTCTCAACATTAAATAAATCACGGTCAAGTGCTTCGCCTTTACTATTTACAATCCAATTATTGAGAGGATGAGGAAATAATTGATACAAGCTTGGCCAAGTGGAGATAGTTTCAGTGCCAATTTGTTTTAAGCCAATATCAACGCCGTTAATAAATAAATTAAGTGTTTTAACGGAACCTAAGTTAGGCGTACCTAAAAGGATAACGCGCCGGACATGATCGCCACCATACATGGTGATTTTTTTATCAAAATCATTATCGCCGATCACATCTTGTTTACCGTATCGAATATAGTAACGAGAAATTAAACCGCCCATACTGTGAGCCACGATATCGACTTTTAAGTCAGGATTGCCATAATCAATTTGGATCTGATCGATAAAGTCAGCGAGCTGACCAGCACTAATAACATTGTCTTGTCGCCAGTCGTAGTGAAAGACATAATAATTTTTTTGTTTTGAATCGACTTCTTGGCCAATTTTGGCATATTTATAACCAGCAGCATCACCGAGTGTACGAACAATTTTGCCATAAAAATCTTTGCCTACTGCGCCCTCAGAGATGGCATAGGCTTCGATATTGTTAGACATCGGAATCAATGTATCTGGATCGATATCAAATGCAATATCAGAATAGTCATGCAAAAACAAACGACTAGCAGAGCCTGGCCACAGATCTTTATTGGTATTTTTATCGCGTAATTTACTACCCAAAACACCATGAATGAGCACCACGGGAGGCTGATCATTGACCATCATACTTTCCATATAAAGGCGATGCAGATCAGGGGCAAACACTTTATTGTTGGCAAAGATTCCGGCAATAAAAACAGCGGCTAAAACAAAGCCTATTAATACGTATCTATTGAAAATTAATAATTTAATAGATCGGTATGTGAATCGAATCATAAAAATATCCGTTTAGCATTGTGAACAAAGCAACCGAAGCAACCGAAGCATAAAACTTTTGTTATTGTAACGACATGTGAAACACTGACTGCTTAGAGTGATAATAATTACAATATGGACAGAATAACACCATGCTAAAGATTGTTTACAGCAATAATATGATTGAGCTCGCAACTCGACTTGCTGATATTCAACAATCACAGCCATTACTGCCATTGGAAGCCGAAACAGTCATTGTGCAGAGCAATGAGCTTGCTCGTTGGTTATCATTATTTTTAGCTAACCATCATGGTATCACTAGCCATCTAGATTTCCCCTATCCCTCGGCCTTTATTTGGACAATATTTCGCCGACTTTTACCCAATATTCCTCAACAATCACCTTTTTCTACAGATGCCATGACATGGCGCCTTTTTGAGTTGCTACCAAGCTGTCGTCACCAGCCAGGCTTTGAGGCGATTGATGGCTATCTTGGCAAACAACAGGATAATTTAAAGTGCTATGACTTAGCACATCGTATTGCCGATAGCTTTGATCAATATTTAATGTACCGCCCCGATTGGATCCAGGCATGGGAGCAAGGTGAAAAGCCACATTGGCAAGCACGGTTATGGCAACAGTTAACGGCGGGTATTGGCGAGCCACTACACCGTGCAAATTTATTGTTTCAGTTAAAAAAATATTTAAGCTCTATTCAGTCAAGACCAGAAGGACTACCGGAGCGGATGGCTATTTTTGGCTTATCGGCCTTGCCACCAGTGTATTTAGAACTATTTGAACTAATGTCACAGCATTGTGATATTTACCTGTTTTTCTTATCGCCGAGTGATGATTATTGGGGAGACTTAGTTAGTCCCAAAACACAAGCCAAACAATCTCTGCAAGCACAGGGCCAATACTTAACAACAGGCCATCCGTTATTGGCAAGTTTGGGCAAGCAAGGCCAAGATTTCTTCGAGCAATTACAAGCCTGTGATGTCGAACAAGAATCACTGTTTGTTATACCTCAACAGCGAACATTATTAGAAAAACTACACTATGATATTTATGCACTAACGGATATTGATACGGTAGATAATAAGCAGGAAATAATGGCTGATGATGATTCCATTATGGTGCACTCTTGCCATAGTGCAATGCGTGAAATTGAAGTATTACATGATCAATTATTAGCGTTGTTTGAACGTCATCCTGATTTGTCACCAACGGATGTTGTAGTGATGACATCCGATATTTCTATCTATTCGCCATGGATTGATGCGGTATTTGCTTGTGCACCATCGGAACATTATATTCCGTATAGCATTGCCGATGGCGGCGTTAAAAACCAAAGTCAATTATTAACTGCATTTACCAGTTTATTAAATTTATCGCAATCACGGTTTGATGTTGAAAGCATTGTTGCTTTATTAGAATGTAAAGCCATTCAAAATCGTTTTTCATTCGGGCAGCAACAACTAGAACTCATTCGCCGTTGGTTAACCGATACCCACATCCATTGGGGCTTATCTGCTGATGACAAAGCCGAATTAGACTTGCCGGCGACCGATGCCAATACCTGGCGAGCGGGTTTAGACCGCTTATTGCTTGGTTATGCCATACCAGAATCTGCTGATCGGCTATTTGATGGCAAACTAGGTTTTGATGATATTAGTGGCGAACGTGCAGAAACAATGGCGCAATTATGTGACTTTATTGATTGTTTAGATCGTTATCGTCAACGGATGAAAGCAGAATTATCCGCATCGCACTGGCAACAATTATTACTGAATATGCTCGATACTTTCTTTTTGCCGGAAAAGGGTAATACTAAAGAAACTAATGAGTTATTGCTGATCAGGAAAACATTAGATAGCTTAGTCGAAACCACAGAATTGGCCAGTTTTAAACAAACAATGGCTATTGATCTAGTAAAACAATGGTTCGACGGCCATTTAGATATTAATCAAACTCAAATGCGATTTATGGGCCATGGCGTGACATTTTGTGGCATGGTTCCGATGCGTAGCATTCCCTTTAATGTTGTATGTTTGATCGGTATGAATGATGCGAGTTATCCGCGTAGACAAACGCAACCCGGTTTTGATTTATTATCACATACACCACCAAGGCAAGGCGATCGCTGTCAGCGAGATGAAGATCGCTATTTATTTTTAGAATCATTATTGTCGGCACAAACGCATTTTTACATCAGTTATGTGGGTGCCAATATTGTCGATAATTCAACCATTCCACCTTCGGTATTAGTGAGTGATGTTCGGGATGTGCTACGACTAAGTTTTGAAACGGTTGAAGCAAGTGATATTTGGTCACAGATTTTCACCCAACATCCCTTGCAATCTTTTAGTAAGCGCTACTTTGATAATTCATCTACCAAGTTATTTAGTTATGTGGCAGCACACTGTCCACCACAGAAGAATCAATCATCAAATAATTCAGACTGGTTTGATCAAGCATTGCCAGAGCCGGATGAATCATGGCGAAATGTGAGTCTGAATTCATTATTAAAATTTTACCGGCATCCAGCTCGTTTTTTATTGCAACAACGCTTAGGACTTTGGTTGCAAAGCGATGAACAACAATTAGACAGCCGTGAACCATTTGATTTAGATGGTTTACAAGCGTGGTCACTGCGTCAAGAACTATTAGATCAACGCTTGCAGGGTAATAAGTTAGTAGAAGCACTACCCTTAGTTCAGGCAACAGGTGTTTTACCGCAAGGTCGTGTTGGAGAATATGTGTTCAATGAGCAGGCAGATAAGGTTGATGTGTTTGCCGATAAATTACTAAGCGATTATCCAGAGGATTTTCTAGTACCCTTAACGTTTGACATAGAGATTAATGGCTTTATTTTACAGGGTCAATTAAACGAGTTAACGAGTAATGGATTATTTAGTTACCGTATGGGTAAAGCCAAAGGCGGTGAGTTATTAACAGTCTGGCTGAGACATCTTATTTTAAACTGTTTGCAGC
>JAUXFA010000071.1 GCA_030620285.1 Piscirickettsiaceae bacterium | reverse complement strand
TACTCGGTTTTTGCCAATTGAACTGGTTTAAACGAATATCGATGAATAACCGTCGGGCCTAACTCTAACAATGCTTGTTGATGTTGTTTAGTGGGATAACCTTTATGCTTGGCAAGGCCATATCCCGGGTAAAGCTTGTCCATTTCACGCATTTCTCTATCTCTCGCCACTTTAGCAATAATGGATGCTGCTGCAATCGCCGGCTCAGATTGGTCACCTTTAATAATGGTCGTTACCGGGCAAGCCAAATCCGGAGTTTGATTACCATCCACTAAAGCATGTGTTGGAGATATTGCTAAACCTTCTACAGCTCGTTTCATCGCTAATAGTGTCGCCTGCAAAATATTAATCTGGTCAATTTCTTCTGGCTCAGCACGCCCTAATGACCAAGCTAAGGCATTTTGTTTAATAATAGGTTCTAGTTGTTCACGACGTTTTTCAGTTAGTTTTTTTGAATCATTTAAACCTTCAATCGGTTTATTGGGATCCAATATCACCGCAGCTGTTACAACCGGACCAGCCAAGGGGCCTCGTCCAACTTCATCAACACCGACGACGTAAATTTTTGCCGTCATGTCAACATTGCCAGTACTTGTTTAGCTGCATTTTTTGCACCACCAGTAGGGCCAAGTGCCATTAATACTTGTTCTCGAATATCTTGTGCAACGGCCTTACTATCTGCTTGTGTTAATAGCAAGGATAATTCTTTTTTTAGCCTTGCCACCGTGACATCATCTTGTAATAGCTCAAGTACTAACGGTTTACCGCTTACAATATTGCATAAACCGACATAAGGGATTTTGACCAGTTTCTTTAAAATTCGAAAAGTCATCGGCGCAACACGATAAATAATAATGTGAGGAACACCTAATAAAGCAATTTCAAGCGTCACCGTCCCTGACGCAGCCACAATGGCATCACATGCCGAAGTAAGTTGATAAAAGTCACCTGATACAACCTTAATAGGCAATGTGGTTTGTTGCAAAATAGGCTCAAGTACTTGTTCATCAAGACCCGGCGATAATGGTAAAACAATACTGACATCATAGTGATGCTGATGTATTTGTTCAGCCGCCTCTATCATTATCGGTAACAGTGTCTCAACTTCACTACGACGACTCCCCGGAAATAAACCTAATACACGATGTTCAGGATCTATCGAAAACTTGGCCTTAGCTTGTTCTGTCGTTAATGTTCTTTTCACCGCATCAACCAAAGGATGGCCAACACAGCTTACTGGAACCCCTGCCATCTCATAAATAGGTGTTTCAAAAGGAAATAACACTGCCATATGATCGACAACTTGCTTGATTGTTTTTACACGTCCCTTACGCCATGCCCATACTTTAGGGCTGATGTAATACAACACCGGAATGCCGAGTTTCTTGGCAGCTTTAGCAAGCTTTAAATTAAAACCTGGATAATCGACTAGCACTAATAAATCAGGTCTTTCGGCCGTCAGTAAATCAACCATTTGATTAAAGATTTTTTTGATATGTCGATAGCGTTTCAATACTTCGACCAATCCCATCACGGCTAACTCTGAAAAATCAACAATAATGTCAACACCAGCAGCACGCATATTATCGCCGCCAATACCTTTTATACTAATTTCTGGAGCTAATTGTTTTAACTCGGCAATCATCCTGCCAGCATGAGCATCACCTGAAGCTTCACCCGTTATCACGACAATGTTTGCCTGAACAGTCAAATTTCATCATCCTCAACATAACCGACAAGTTCTAAACCGAAACCAGACAAGCCAGTTAGCTTTGTTGGGGTGCCCATAACACGCATTTTGGTCACACCTAAATCAGATAATATTTGTGCGCCCACGCCAAATGTTCTTAAATCCCAGCTCAATGACACCGTCGATGGAACATCGCCTCGATCTTGTTGCTGATATCGCTCAATTTTCGCTGCCAATTGTTTATTTTGCTGCGGCTGCCGTAAAACCACCAACACCCCTTTCTCTGCTTGTTGGATTTGAGACATGACTTTGTTTAATGGCCAATGAGTAGGTTCGCGTGTCGCTCCTAATAAGTCACCTAGTGGATCAGCCATATGTACCCGCACTAAGGTTTCTTCATTAGGGTCAATATCACCTGCAACTAATGCCAAATGTACCTGACCATTAACAGTATCTTGGAAACTATAAAGCGTAAAATCACCTTGTTTTGTTGGCATATGACATTGGGATAATCGTTGTACCGTCATTTCATTTTCAAGACGATAGCTAATCAAATCGGCAATAGTGCCTATTTTTAAATCATGTATTTCAGCAAATTTTTCTAAATCTGTTCGTCGTGCCATGCTGCCATCTTCATTCAGAATTTCCACAATCACAGCCGAAGGATCTTTACCCGCAATTTGAGCAAGATCACAGCCCGCCTCAGTATGTCCAGCGCGTGTCAATACACCGCCTAGTTGTGCTTTAAGTGGGAAGATATGGCCTGGTTGAACAATATCTTCTGGCTTGGCATCCATTTTCACTGCTGCTTGAATCGTCTTGGCCCTATCAGATGCTGAAATCCCCGTCGTCACACCTTGTGCGGCCTCAATAGAAACAGTGAAATTAGTTTCATAACTCGTCTGATTATCGGATACCATCAGAGACAAGCGAAGTTGTCGACAACGCTCTTCCGTTAAGGTTAAACAAATCAAACCTCGCGCATAACGAGCCATAAAATTAATCGCTTGCGCCGTCACACATTCTGCAGCCATAACAAGATCGCCTTCATTTTCGCGATCTTCATCATCCATAATAATGACCATTTTCCCTTGTTTTAGATCATCTATAATTTCAGACGTACTATTTAATTTCATTAAGAATTGCCTTGCATAAAGCCATGTTTAAGTAATGTTTTTTTAGTAATATTGGTATCTTGTTGTAGTGGCAGTAATCGTTCTAAATAACGAGCAATCAGGTCAACTTCAAGATTAACTTGAGTACCAATATGGTAATTATTCATAATCGTTTCTTGCAGTGTATGAGGGATAATATTCACTTCAAACCAATTATCCGCTGCCTCATTAACCGTCAAACTAACACCATCAATACAAATTGAACCTTTTTCAGCAATATAGCGTTCTAAACCAGCGGGGACTTCAATACGAAATTGAACTGAACGAGCCGATTCTTGTTTTGATAGTAATTTTCCTAAGCCATCAACATGACCGCTGACAAAGTGCCCTCCTAAACGATCACCTACCGCCAAGGCTTTCTCCAGGTTTATTTCAGAACCTGATTCAACATTACCCAAACTTGTGCATTCAAGACTTTCCCGCGACACATCAAAATTCAATGTCGCACTGCCCATATCAACGACTGTCAAACAAACACCATTGATCGCCACACTATCACCTAATGACACATCCGATAAGTCCAGTTGTTCTGTTGCCACTTGCAAACACAAGTCACCGCCCTTAGATTGAACTGCTTTAACCTTGCCTATCGCAGCAATAATGCCAGTAAACATACTATTTGTTCTCACTATAATTTGGTGTGGCTGTAATTCGCCAATCGTTACCAACAGCACGGATATCGCTGATGCTTAGATCAATATTTTGTGCCATCATTTGTAATTCTGGCAAATAAAATAAACCCTTTGCCGAATCCCCCATCAATTTGGGCGCCATGTAAATGATAAGTTCATCAATCAAATTTTCTTGTAATAATGCACCATTTAATACTGAACCCGCCTCCACTAATACGTCATTAATTTCACGCTCTGCTAACACTGTCATCAATGCATGCAAATCAACTTGCTGACTTTTTGCTGGCAAAGTAATGACTTCTGCTTTAACAGACTGTTTATCAACAACTGTACTTACGATCAACACATCACCTTCATCTTGAAAGATCTTAGCTTGTTCAGCTATTTGTAACTGACTATCAACCACCACTCGCAATGGCTGCCTGACAGCTTGAATATCAGGATACCAATCACCTTCTGGTCTAACGGTTAACGCTGGGTTATCAGCTAACACTGTGCCAATCCCCGTTAAAATAGCCGAACTTCGAGCACGTAATTTTTGCACATCTTGTCGAGCATCTGATCCTGTTATCCACTGGCTTTCACCTGAGGACATCGCTGTCCGACCATCAACGCTCATCGCGATTTTACTGCGAACATAAGGTCGGCCACCACGCATACGCTGACAAAATCCAAGGTTAAGTTTCTCAGCTTGTTGCTGCAACAATCCGACTGAAACTTCTATCCCTGCATTTTTTAATTTCTTAATTCCTGTACCAGATACCAATGGATTAGGATCCCTCATCGCGATAAAAACACGTTTTACACCTGCGTTGATCAATGCATCAGCACAAGGGCCAGTGCGGCCAATATGACTACAAGGTTCCAAGGTGACATAACAATCTGCATCTTTTGATTGCTGGCCAGCATCAAGTAATGCATAAACTTCCGCATGGGGCTCGCCTGCACGTAGGTGATAGCCTTCACCTATAGTTTGGCCATCCTTTACTAAAACACAGCCTACTCTTGGATTCGGATCGGTCGTAAAAATACCACGTTCTGCCAACTGCAAAGCACGGGCCATATAGTGTTCATGAACTGACATGATAATTACTTATTATGTCGATCTCGACAGCGAGAGCAGATGTGCTTGCCATTTTCATGATCCCATCCTGCTTCCAGCGCTTCTTCCAATGGTCCTTCATACCAAGAACGGCCATCTGTGATTCGTCGACCTTCTATATCACCACGTAAAGTACTTCTGGTTTGCTCGATATAACGAACACCCTGAGGATTACAGATATCACAAAAAATAATGACGCGAAGCATAAATCTATTCCTTGGTTACTTGTTCGGTACGACTTTTCATTCGTTCAATTTCTTCATGAAATGCATTTACATCCTGAAAGCTTCGATAAACTGATGCAAAACGAACATACGCTACTTCATCTAATTCATGCAAGGCATCCATTACCCAGTCACCGACTAAACGACTTTCCACCTCACGATCACCTGTCGCAATTAGCTGCCTGACAATGCCTTTTACCGCACTATCAATAGCATCAATACTAACAGGTCTTTTTTCTAAAGCCCTTAAAAAACCTGACCGCAACTTATCTTCAGAAAACACAGCCCGAGATTTATCACGCTTAATTAATCGAGGTAAGGTTAATTCCGCAGTTTCATAGGTGGTAAAACGTTCATTACATTCCACGCAACTACGACGACGACGAATCGCATCCCCTTCCGCAGAAAGGCGAGAGTCTATAACCTTAGAATCATCAGCACCGCAAAAAGGACAACGCATATTAATTAATTCGGGGTGTTTCTAAAAATAGTGATTTTTCCGTGAGTGCAAGGAAGATCCGCACACAGAACCGCAGTGTATGTATTAATACATGAGGATTCGAGTACGGAGCTGACGCAACAATCGTGGAAAAAGTGCATTTTCTAGGAATACCCTTAGTTATTGTAAACAGGAAGCGTCTGACAAACAGCCAATACTTTAGCTTTAACATCATTGATTACCGCATCATCACCACGACTATCAATCACATCACACATCCATGTTGCCAGATCTTTACACTCTTTCTCTTTAAAACCACGAGTCGTCACTGCTGGTGTACCAACACGAATACCAGAGGTCACAAAAGGTGATTGCGGATCATTTGGAACGGCATTTTTATTGATGGTGATATTTGAATCTCCCAACCAAGCATCAACCTCTTTACCTGTTAAGCCTGCTTCAATAAAACTCACCAAGAACAAATGGTCATCCGTACCTTTTGAAACCACATCATAACCACGCGCCATAAAGATATCAGCCATCACCCGAGCATTTTTGATCACTTGCTTTTGATAGATGCGGAATTCTGGCAACATTGCCTCTTTAAATGACACCGCTTTAGCGGCAATCACATGCATTAATGGGCCGCCTTGAAAACCGGGGAATACCGCTGAATTTAATTTCTTCTCAATTTCTGCATTGGCTTTAGCTAAAATCAAACCACCACGAGGACCACGTAAGGTTTTATGAGTAGTCGTTGTTGTCACATCAGCGATTTGCACTGGATTCGGATATTCTCCAGCAGCGATTAAACCGGCTACATGTGCCATATCAACGAATAAATAGGCGCCAATAGAATCAGCAATATCACGAAAACGCTGCCAATCAACTATCCGTGAATAAGCAGAAAATCCAGCAATCACCATTTTCGGTTGATGCTCTTTAGCTAAACGCTCAACTTCATCGTAATCTATCTCACCAGTGTCAGCATTCAAACCATAAGAAACAGAATTATAAATTTTACCTGACGCACTGACTTTAGAACCATGAGTTAAATGACCACCATGCGCCAAACTCATTCCTAAAATTGTATCGCCCGGTTGCAATAATGCTAAATAAACAGCGGCATTAGCTTGGGAACCTGAATGCGGTTGAACATTCGCATAATCGGCACCAAACAATTCTTTAGCTCGGTCGATTGCTAATTGCTCGGCTTTATCAACATACTCACAG
>JAUXFA010000026.1 GCA_030620285.1 Piscirickettsiaceae bacterium | reverse complement strand
TTAATAGCAGACTTATAGTGTTTCAATTCTAAATGGGCTGATAACAATACTTGATACCAGGCTTCTTTGGGATCTTTATCCTTGCTGATGGCGATCCGCATGTATTCGACCGTTTTTTTATAATTTTTGACTCTATAGTGGGCGCTTGCTAATAAAATATTAACACTATTGGCTGGCGATTTTTCAGCTTGTAACCATTGCTCTAGCAATGCAATTCCTTTGTTATATTGATCGTCAGCAATAAGTAATTGCGCCAAATTATATTTTAGGTCATGACTTACTTTTTTAGGTAATGCATTAGAATCCAATGCCTGCTGGAATACAGCACTGGCCTTTTTATAATCTTGTTGTGATGAATATAAATAGCCTAGAGTCTGCTGTACCACAGCCCTTTCATAAGATTCAGTTACCTTTAACAAGGCTTTAAGTTTGGTCTCCGCTTGTGCATTTTTATCAGCTGCCATTAATTCTTGAGCGGCGTTCAATACTTTGTATGTTTTTTCAGTTAATAAATACTGACCATCTTGTTCAGCGACGGTTATGGTCGCAGACAATAGCAGCATCATTAACAAAATTATCTTTGATAGTGGTCGTGACGCATTCATCATTTATTTTGCCAACTTAAATTCAATATCTTGAGTAGCCTGACGCTCAACAGGCTGTCCATTGACTACTTTTGGTTTGAATTTCCATTTTAGAATAGCTTTTAATGCCGCCTTATCAAAAATGTTTTCCGGCTTTGCATTGACAATAACGGGATCCCGTACTTGACCTGCTTTAGTAATCGTAAAAGAAACAGTCACTGATCCTTCAATTCCTCGGCGTGATGCTGAACGTGGGTAACGCGGTGGAATACGGACCAAGGGGATGACTTCATCGTCTATTAACGGAGCAATAACAGGCTCTGGCGCTACCACTGGAGCTATCTTCGGAGCTGATGAGAAATCACCTAAGTACGGGCCGCCAGCAATATTTAATGGCACATCAATTCGCGGTATATCTAACTTTGGAGCCGGCGCTTTAGGTTTGTTTACCTGCGGTGCCGGTGCTTTCGGTGGGGGTGGAGGCTTTTTAGGTGGCGGCGGCTTTTTAGGCAATTCACGTTTTTTAGTTTCCGTCCGTGTCTCACGCTTCAATCGGACAAAGTCCAATAATCGAATATCTTCTATTACACGTCTCTCAATGCTTTTTGCTGACGTCATTTGTTGCATCAAGGTAAATAAACCAAGGTTGACCAATATGGCAAGAAGTAATCCGATGGTTAAACGCATTAAATTTGTCCTTAATCGCGCTCTGCTGCAATAGAAACATTTGCAACGCCCGCCAGCCGTGCTTGATCCATTACTTCAATTAACAAACCTGTTTTGGATTCTTTATCTGCCAAAATAATTACCGCACCTTCAGGATTTTCGGCATGCATTCGTTCAACATTTGCCCGCACAGCACGCCTATCGATCCAACGTTTATCCATTTTAATCCTGCCATCCAATGTGATTGCAATAAGAATATTCGCTTTTTCTTTATTCACCGCTGTTTTTGCAGATGGTCGGCTAACATCAACTCCTGTTTCTTTAACAAAAGAAGTAGTGACAATAAAAAAAATCAATAAGATAAATACCATATCAATTAACGGCGTCATATTGACGTCAGCTATAGCACCGCTCTGGCGTCGTGAATGTCTGTTTCTCATAACTATTTTTAGCCTTACTCTCTAATCTCGTCGCAATGCATCGGCAACATTATCAACCGTTCGCGCTACACGCTGCTCTAGCTGAGTACTAAAATACATCCCTGATAACGCCGCCAACAATCCACCCATTGTGGTGATCAATGCAACCGAAATGCCACCAGCCATTCCTCGGGCATTACCTGTTCCAAATACCGTTAATACATCAAACGTTTGAATCATGCCATCAACAGTACCCAATAAACCCAACATTGGTAACGCAATAATTAAGGTTCGTATCGCCATTAAATATTGCTTTAAAGATAAGGTACTTTCAGCAATCATGCCTTGGCGAATTTTTTGTGCATACCAGCTGCTGCGTTCTGCTCTTTTCTGCCAATCTGCAATTAATTTTTTAAGCTGTGTCGGATGAACAATATAAACAAAAAAATAGCGTTCTATAATAAGCGTCCACATCAAAACTGACGCGATTAATATCGCCCACAACACCAAACCGCCACTTTCTAGCAGCAGATGAATATTAAAGAGGTTAGTTGTTAGTGATTCCATTTTGCTTTTCTGCATTTCGAGCCACTAAGGCGGCACTTTCTTCATCTAAAATTTGTACTAAACGGTTACTTTTACTCGATAATGCACTATGAATTAATAATATAGGGATAGCAACAGCTAAACCTAACTCGGTTGTGACTAAGGCTTGAGATATCCCGCCAGACATTAATTTAGGGTCGCCGGTTCCAAATAGTGTTATCGACTGAAATGTTTCGATCATCCCAGAAACCGTACCTAGAAGACCTAACATTGGTGCTATCGCCGCCAAAATCGCTAATGTAATCAAGCCTCGTTCTATTTTAGGAATTTCTCGTAATATTGCCTCATCCAGTTTTAAGGATAACGTTTCAACATCTTGGGAAACCGTGTCGCTATATGTTGATAAAATACGGCCTAATGGGTTCTTCAAGCTCACTTCAGTCTGTTTTTGCTGTTTTGCAATGCCTCGTCCGACTACGGTTAACGATGCAAAGCGTATTAAGGCAATTAATAAACCAATTGCTCCTAAACCAAGAATAATAAAACCAATCCAACCACCTTGCTGAATACGTTCTTTCAAATCAGGTGCCTGTACTAATAAGGCCATAATGGCACCACGAGTGGGATCAATCACTACCGGTTGAATTGAGGCATCTGTTACCGCTTCAAACTCTGCCACCACCTCTCGTAAACGGCTAACAGGTTGTCGCCCCAGCTCTACTAAGCTTCCTGTTTCTGGTAAATATCGTAAAAACTTACCATCACTAAAGGCCGAAAATACGCCAATACGCGTTACCTGTTGGTCTTCAACCTGGCCTGCAGCTGTAATTACAGGAACAGAAAATTGGCTCACTTTTCCTGACTCTGTCATTTCTTCTTGTAATAACAACCAGAATTCGCGTAATTCATCAATTGTCGGTTGTTGCTTTAATTCTGCTAATTTAGATAAAAACTGACCTCGATCGGGCAATTGCGATGATGTCATAGAGCTTTCTAAAACACCTCTACTATCATTAGCCATTTGTCGAACCGTGCCAAATAATTCACCTAATGAACCTGATTTTTCTTGCAATAAAGCCTCTTTTTCCGTCAAACCCTGTTCATAATCTTGGAATGCTTGATTAAGCAATTCTGTTTTCTGTTCTTCAAAAGCCAGCTGTGCTTTCGCATCCACTAATAATTGAGCTTGTTCATCTCGTGCTGTTACAAATTCTGCTTCACGTAATTTATTTTTTTGTTGCTCTAATACGCTCTCACGTTTGACCTGTTCCAGTAATGCATCTAAATCTGCCGCTTTCTCTGCTGCTTGTAATGATGGAAAAAACAATAATCCACCAAGAAGCATTAAATAAGTGAATTTCATCGGGCCACCTCCACTGTTCTCAGCGGTAGCACTAATAAATCAGGTGGTAATTGTTTTTTGGCAACCTTCAATCCTTGATCAACTGCCTGACGATATTCACTCGCCAATACTTGCCATTGTTCAGATTGTGGATCCCATAAACCAACTTCTAGACCATCTAATGTTTGATAATACAAACTCACTCGACCTATACGAAGGAAGTCCACCGTTCTGATATCTTCTTCACTGACTAAATCACCTTGGTAAGCTTCAATTGTACGACCATATTCAGTTTCGACCTGATAGGCTTCAAGAATACGGCGGTATTTTTCAGCCAATGTCACATCTGCTCGATCCATTAAGGTTTGTAATTGCGCAATTCTATTGCGTCGTTCTTCGGGCAAAAAAGGAATGTCTAATGCAACAAATTGTGCCATCGCATCAATCATTTTCAACATCAGTGGCACGATATCGCGCTGCGTGGTTTCAATATTGCGTAATTGTACGTTTATAGAATCCAATTCTTTTTTTTGTGACGTCACTAATTTATCAAGTTGATCGTTATAGGCACGTAAACTTCCGGTCTGCCTTAATACTTCTCTATACTCAGCTAGCATCTGGCTGGTTTCACCACTTAAGGTATCGACTTGCTGTTGGGATTTTTGGGCTGAAATATCCGTTTTCACTTGCGTATCTATTGCATGTTCAAGTGTTTCGGCAGAAAGTGATAGGGGATTGGCTAACAACGATATCGCTATGATCCCGTATAGCCTAATCCATTTAAATGTTGTCATTTGTTGCATTCCGCCTATAAAGCTATTGATTTAACATCCACCGGTGGATGTATCATAAAGTCAAACGGCCATTTTACCAAGAGAAACACATACAGGGAACGCCAAACTTGGTATCTATTAGAAAAAAGGGAGAAACTCCCGAATTACATCTGTCCTTTTTTCAAAAAAAAGGCCAGACATAAAGCCTGGCCTAAACCTTCCTAGGAAGGAGAGAGAAATATAAGTCAATAAGAAGCTGAATTCCTACAAACTTACAACATAGAATACAGGTGTCAATCAAATAAAGAATGAGTGACTTCTCCCAATAAATCAGGAATATTTTCCCTGTTTTTCCTCTCCTAGTTCAATATGTTACGTAGATAAACCATGACTAATTGCGAATCGCATTAGTTCAGCTGTTTTACCAATATCAAGCTTACTTTTTATTTGAGTCAGATTATTAGCGACCGTCTTATAACTGATTCCCAATATGCCAGAGATTTCAGTCATGCTTTTTCCTTCACCTAATAATCTCAATATTTCTAACTCTCGGCGCGATAGATCACTTAAGGCGCTGGTACCCGCACCAATATTTAACATTGCCAATTCTTGCGCCATATCTGCGCTTAGATAGGTTTTACCCTCTAGTACTTTTTCAACGGCCTCAACTAAATGATCAGCCGCATTATTTTTGGTGATGTAGCCTCTGGCACCAGTTTGCATCGCCCGAGATGCAAAAACGGGATCTTCATGCATGCTAAACATTAATACTTTGGCATTCTCTCTGTTAGCTCTGATTCGGCGTAATACTTCTAGCCCTCCCATTCCCGGCAGGGTAATATCTAATAACACCATATCCGGATAAATTTCTTGAAATAACCGATAACCTTCTTCACCGGTCTCAGCTTCTACCACTTTTGTTGATGGAATTTGTTGGATAAGCTGACGGCAGCCTGCTCTAACAATGGGATGATCGTCAATGACTAAAATAGTTATTGCCTGTTTCATGTGTTATTTCCTTTTAATGGAATCAATACTCTCACCTGTAACCCACGGCCTTCCTCAGTATCAAAGGCTATTTTCCCACCCAGTGCTGTTACGCGTTCACGCATACCGATTAAACCAAACCCTCTTACCAAATTTACACTCAAACCAATGCCATCATCTGTTACTGCAACCTTCAAGTTTTGCTGCTCACGGCGCACCTCTACTTTAACGTGGCTAGCTCTAGCATGACGAACACAGTTAGTAGTGCATTCTTGCACAATACGATAAACAGTGACCTGCAATGTATCAGGCAAATTTCGAAAATCACCTACTAAATCCCATTCCCAATCAATTTCAGGTTGTCTATCTCGCCAATTTCGGATCATGTCCCTTATCGCATCAGACAAACCCAAATCATCTAATGTCATTGGACGTAAGCGACTTAACATTTTTCGTATTAAGGATTGAATATTATTGGTGATTGATTTAACCGAATAAACTTTTTGCTCAATTTCCGTTAATAGGTGTGCATTGGCGATGCGCTCAATATCAGCCAAATCAACACGAATACCAAATAAACAGGGCCCTAATTCATCATGAAGCTCACGTGCTAAATCTTTACGTTCGGCTTCTTGAACGGCCAACATGCTCTCTGCTAAGGCATGATTTTCAGCCATTGTACTTTCTAAAACACCAGCCATATGATTAAACCGATTCTGAATGGGCGTCAGTTCTTTTACGACTGAAGTTTCAACTCGAGCAGAAAAATCACCTTTTTCTAATTGCCCTAAGGCCTCAGCTAATGTATCCAGAGGTTTCAAACCTTGTCGCAGTGCGATATAGACTAGGCCCACGATCAGCATCAAAAAGAATGACCCTAACCATAATAATACTTGTACATCTCGCCAGACCTCATTTACTTCATCACTGGGATCAGATTCCACTACTAAATAACCATATGATTTACTGCCTTTAGTAATTAAACGTTTAAATGCAACCGCTTCAGGTTTCATGATTTTAATAAACCAGTTTGGCGCATCAGGTTTGACAAGAAACATGGCCTTATCTTCTTGGCCAATTAATGGTTGGCCTTCCATGTCTTCAAACCAAGCTCTAATATGACGGGTACCCCGTACACTCTCCACAATGAGCGTTAATCGGTCGCTTAAATCATTGGCAAAGCGTAATGTTGGTAAGGCATTGATTAATAAGCCACGCGCTAATTGCGTACTAGACTCCATTTCAGCAACCAACGCCTGCCGAGCGTTCTTCACCATGAAAAACCCTGCTGCTGTAAAGTTAATCATTAATATAATAGTCACAATTACTACTATGCGAAATTTTAAGCTCATAATCATCAGTCAATAGCTAATATGAGCTAGAATTATCGCACATCTTTAGAATTCATCTTTTTAGGAATAGATAATGCAAAGCAATCATGACCTTTTTAATCAGGCTCAACAGCACATTCCTGGTGGTGTAAATTCACCAGTTCGGGCATTTAAAGGTGTCGGTGGTGATCCCATTTTCTTCCGTGACGGCAAAGGTGCTTGGTTAACTGACGCTGAAGGTAAGCGTTATATTGATTATGTTGGCTCATGGGGCCCCATGATTCTAGGCCATGGTCACCCTGATGTTATTAGTGCTGTCCAAAATGCAGCATCACATGGTTTGGGCTTTGGAGCCCCGACGGAAATTGAAATTGAAATGGCTGACTTATTATGTAAATTGGTGCCATCAATGGAATTGGTTCGCATGGTCAGTTCGGGCACAGAAGCGACCATGAGTGCTATTCGTCTAGCGCGTGGATTTACTGGCCGTGACAAAATTGTCAAATTTGAGGGTTGTTATCACGGTCATGCTGATTCCTTATTAGTGAAAGCAGGATCAGGGGCATTAACCTTAGGCGTTCCTTCTTCAGCTGGAGTGCCCACATCATTAGCAGAACACACATTAACGCTCACTTATAACGATCTTGATTCTGTTAGTGAATGCTTTGCTGAATTAGGCGATCAAATTGCCTGCATTATTGTTGAACCTGTTGCTGGCAATATGAATTGCATCCCGCCCCAAGATGGTTTTTTACAAGGTTTACGTGATATTTGTGACCAATCTGGTGCCGTACTGATCTTTGATGAAGTGATGACAGGCTTTAGGGTGGCATTAGGTGGCGCACAACAATATTACAATGTGAAGCCAGATTTAACCACTTTAGGAAAAATTGTTGGTGGTGGTTTACCTGTCGGCGCCTTCGGTGGTAAACGTGAAGTAATGGAGCATATTGCCCCTCTAGGCCCGGTATATCAGGCTGGCACATTATCAGGAAACCCGGTGGCGATGGCAGCAGGTTTAGCGACACTGACGGGCGTTCAAGCCGCTGGCTTTCATAGCCAATTAAGTGATACTGCTCAACAATTAGTCACCGGCTTAAAACAACGGGCAGATCAGGCAGGTATAGCTCTTGCAACTAATCAGGTCGGTGGCATGTTTGGTGTGTTTTTCACTGATGAGAATGAAATTACCAGTTTTGAACAAGTTGTAGCTTGCGATCAACAGCGCTTCAAGAAATTCTTCCACGGCATGTTAGAACAAGGTGTCTATTTGGCTCCTTCTTCCTTTGAGGCAGGATTTGTGTCGGCAGCTCATGGAGAGGTCGAAATTCAAGCGACTTTAGATGCGGCTGAAAAAGTGTTTGCAACCCTATAAGGCCATCAATCTATGAATACTCTTTACTGGCATGATTATGAAACTTTTGGCATCGATCCACGTTATGATCGGCCATCACAATTTGCTGGCATTCGTACCGATGAAGATCTCAATATCATCGGTGAACCTTTGATGATTTATTGCAAACAAGCAAATGACAGTTTGCCGCATCCACAAGCCTGCCTGGTGACAGGTATTACACCACAGCAAGCTAATCAACAAGGTGTAACCGAAGCTGAGTTTATCAAGCAAATCCATGATGAATTTGTGCAAGCCAATACCTGTGGTGTCGGTTATAACAGTTTACGTTTTGATGATGAATTCACTCGTTTTACTTTGTATCGTAACTTCTACGATGCCTATGGTCGCGAGTGGCAAAATGGTAACTCACGTTGGGACATCATCGATATGGCACGATTGACGCGTGCTTTACGTCCAGAAGGTATCAACTGGCCTGATAGTGAAGAAGGTAAACCAAGTTTTAGGTTAGAGGCCTTGACTGCTGCCAATAATATTGAACATCAAGGCGCTCATGATGCCTTAGTTGACGTTTATGCCACCATTGCCTTGGCTAAACTGATTAAACAAAAGCAGCCAAAATTATATGATTTTGTCTATCAGCACCGTCAGAAACAAGCTGTTTCCCCCTTAC
Source organism: Piscirickettsiaceae bacterium (assembly GCA_030620285.1). Classification (GTDB taxonomy): domain Bacteria; phylum Pseudomonadota; class Gammaproteobacteria; order Nitrosococcales; family Methylophagaceae. The sequence goes on along the minus strand of JAUXFA010000026.1, from coordinate 795 downwards.
TAAACTTGCATGAGCGTACGCCGGTTATTCATGTTTCAAGAATGTACCCTAGTGAATATTGTGGCACCGCATTAGTCGTGCCAATTGCTCAAGATCCGACCAATAATAACGGCATTATTGTTTATGATCTTCGTCATGATCCTGAAGCATTCATTAATGAAGATGCAGAAACGCTACGCCAATGGTTATTTACCCCAACATCTGAGCTGCCTGAAGGTGTCAATCGACCAGCTTTAAAAACCTTACACATTAATAAGTGTCCGGTTGTGGTCCCTGAAAACACCCTTAATGATGAGGCAGCCAAGCGTCTACAGATTGATCGCGAACAACATTATCAACATTTACAGCAACTTAATGCTGCTGGTGATTTAACTCAAAAAATTAATGATATATTTACTAGACCCGATTTTGATCCTATTGATGATCCTGATGCAGATCTGTATGGCGGTGGTTTTTTCAGCGGCAATGATAAACGTAAAATGGAGCTAATCCGCAACGCTGATCCGGATCATCTTAGAGCAATGTCCATCCCTTTTGATGACCCTCGTCTACCAGAAATGTTATTCCGTTATCGCGCGCGTAACTGGCCTGAAAGTTTAACTGATGAACAGCAACAACAATGGCTACAATATCGTCAACAACGATTAACAGAACACGTTAACGACAGAATTCTAACTTTTCCACGTTATTTTGACGAAATTGAACACTGTCGAACAACTGACCTAACTGAACAACAGCAGCAAGTTTTAGATGATTTAATAGCCTATGGTCAGAGTTTGCAGCTAGAGATTAGTT
>JAUXFA010000030.1 GCA_030620285.1 Piscirickettsiaceae bacterium | reverse complement strand
CGGCTGGGATGGAATTAAGTTTGATGGTGAAGCATTAGTCGCTAAGTAAAATAGACTCCATCATGCCCTTATGCGTAGCCGAGCATCGCAAATATTTCTGGGGCAGTATGACGGTTGTCTAAGCGTAGCGAGTTTCCGTCGTACCCAGATATATTGAGAAGCATAGGGAATCCCGTAGGGACAAGTATCGGGCTGCCTTTTTCTTTGGTTCGTTTCTTTTGGGCACGCAAAAGAAATGAGCGCCCCAGCGGCAGCGATATATTAAGATGAACTCGAACGTTAGTTCCAAATATACAACAATATTTTTACCTTCATATTTTTGAATATTGTCGGCCCTCACTCCCTAATTGCTTTGAACCTTATGTTGAATTTGGCTTTCTAATAGCGATAGCGGTGAATATAACCGCAAACACCCACAAAACGGGCCCAATAATGCCGGGAATCATAGGGAAATGCCCTGGCACGAGTATATGAATAATAGAACCTATATCCGTGACCGAAGCGATAACCAAATTAAGCCAAAATCCAAGGCGACTATTTCGCCAATTTAATAAAATTGCAATTACCGAAACCGAAATCGCAAAGAAAACAAGATTCCATGCGTCTTGGTAAATCCGACCTTGAACAATACCGGATTCTAATGTTGCTCCAAGTTGATAGGTGGCAATCGCAGCTTTAATATGCAAAAGCCCCCATAAAAGATAAAGTATCGCCCCGGTTTTATGCATCATTACTACCTTAATCTACACGAATGGCCATGATGACCTTATAACAGTGATCTTTGGTCCAGACGTCTACGCCACCTAATTTATCGATCCACTCTGGTTCAGTGAGCTTGGCACACTCTTGAGATACTGCACTTAAATATGTTTCAAACAACAGAGCAGTATTCGCATAACCAACTTCTCCGGCAATGGCATAAAAATCTACCATCTGTAGTGCTTTACCTGCATTGGTTTGAATATCTTGCATATATTGTTTTTGTATTTCTACATCGTTGCGGCTGGCAAGACGACCCCAATGGCCAGAAACCAATTTATCAAAATCATAGGATAAGATGACATCATGGGCCTTGAGATAACCTACTGTATCTTCTGCAATCGCAAGCCCCTTAAAAGGCGTCCAACCAGGAAATACAATATCTACTTTCATTAACACTTTCTGTTTTTCGGCATAGATATAAATATTTCCCGGTTCGTGATCATCACCTTTGTATTCTAGTCTTAATTCTTGATTACCCACTTTCAAGGTATAACTGTTTTCAAATGTACCGGTAGGTAACGGCACCGGTTTTCCGCCCACAAACATGCCATATGGAAAAGATCTATCGACATCGTTCATCCGTTGCAAACGATTTTTTGTTTCAATATGAGCAATATATCTTGCTGTTTCAGGGTACATGCTTGCACCACCAATATGATCAGCATGTGCATGACTGTAAATAACGTGGGTGATCGGTTCTTTGGTCACTTCAGCAATGGCTTTCAACATTTTGTCGCCAAACGAAGGCGGTGCATCAACAACAATCACGCCTTTTCCTGTTGTGAGGAACATGGCGGTGTATGCACCTTCTGTCACCCAATAGAGGCCATCTTTGATTTCTTCAACAACGTAACCTTTGTCTTTCGGTATCGCTACGCCATAAGCTGATTCGGGTACAGGTGCCGCAGCGAGCGTTATGGCGGTGCTAAACAAACATACCAACCCTAATATGATTAGTCTTAATCTCATCATTACCTTCCTTCTGTAATATTTTTGCTTCTATGTGAAAGAGAGTTAATCTTATTGTTATTTATTAGAATCATATATAGGCTATACGGAAACTTATTGTTTCCCCAGAGGCTCCAATATGAATATTCTGACACTGATGGAAACGTTCGCTGGTGTGGTGGAAGCTGGTAGCTTTACTGAAGCAGCGGAACGACTGGGACTTTCAAAATCCTTTGTGAGTAAACAAGTATCACAGTTGGAGACCAAACTAGGTAGTCGATTGCTGCACCGTACAACACGAAAATTAAGCCTTTCGGATGAAGGGGCTCGCTTTTACAATCATTGCAAATTCATTATGGCTGAAGCAGATAATGCCAGAGCCGAAGTAATTGAAAGCCAAAACAATCCTCGAGGAAAAATTCGTATTGCAGCACCTCAGAGTTTAATAATCACTGATGTAGGCCAAGTATTGCTAAGATTCCAACAGGAATATCCCGATATTGATTTAGATGTGATGGTCAGTGGGGAATTTGTCGATTTAGTTGAGAAAGGTATTGATTTAGCCCTTAGGATTGGCCAGCTTGAAGATTCTATGCTGGTCAGTCGAAGACTCGTAAGTTGTTCATTTCAGGTTGTGGCTTCACAGCAATATATCGATAGCTATGGCAAACCGAATTTTCCTGAAGAACTCACTCAACACAACTGCTTAGTTTATAGTGGGTCGAGAGTAAAACATAGCTGGCCATTTCTCATGCCGAATGGTGAGTCAATCATGGTCAAGGCGCAGGGAAACTTAATCTGTAATGATGGTCATTTAATTGTAAATGCGGCGCTCGAAGGTTTAGGTATTGGTTTTGGCCCCAGCTTCTTATTCAAAAAACATATCGATGCAGGGACGCTTCGTTTATTGTTAACAGATTACCAACAACCAACTGCAATCTCAGCTCTCTACCCTCTCAATCGTAATCTTCCGCGTAGAGTTAGGGTATTGATAGACTTTCTTACCGAACATTTGTCGATTTAAGGCTAAATATTCCACTAATGTCCACTATGTGTAAAAGAACCTGTCCACACTGTAACGTTCTAAATCTTGCTAGTGATGATCATTTTTAATTGCTTAAGCAATTAAATCCATAAACAATCTTACAATTCCATAAATAGATAAAAAACCAATTACAAAAATAACCACACCAAAAATTGTAAATATTTTTTTCCAATTATCATCATCTTCAGTAGAAGAACCAGACTCTAATGGCGAGTTTGCTATTTCAATATGGGTAAAGGGAACATCAAATATTTTGTCGACACCTTCAACATCAATTAGATGCCTACCATCCTTTTGCAACTCATCAATCCTTTTTAGCTCCTCAACTAATGAGGTCAAACCACTTTTTGATGCATATAACACAACAGGACTACGTGTACCCCTACTGTCATCAGCATCTTCATAATCCAAATCAAACCATTTATCCTTAATCATGGATTTCCCTCAATAATGTTTGCTATAGCAGTACTCGCTCAATTCCGCCTTCTTTCACATTTTCAATAAACTTAGGCTGCCAATGTTCACCTAAAATATGATTGGCGACTTCCACCACAATATAATCCGTTTCAATACCAGTATCTTCACTGTAACGTTCTAAACCTTGCTGACAAGCAGGGCATGAAGTCAACATCTTCACATTGCCATTCACTGCTTTTTTATCACCTGTTAATTCAACAATACCTTGGGTGATTTCTTCTTCTTTTCGAAAACGTACTTGCGTTGCAATATCAGGTCGTGCAACAGCAAAAGAACCTGACTCACCACAACAGCGATCATTTAAAGTGACTTCTTGGCCCAATAGTGTCGCGGCAACTTCGGTGGATTGGTAGGTTTTCATCGGTGTATGACAAGGCTCATGATAGAGATATTGCACCCCATCGACTCCTTCCATCTTGACGCCTTTTTCCATCAAATATTCATGAATATCTAATAAGCGACAACCTGGGAAAATTGCTTCAAATTGATACTTCAATAGCTGATCCATACAGGTACCACAAGACACAATAACGGTCTTGATATCCATATAGTTCAAAGTATTAGCTAATCGATGGAATAGCACTTGATTCGCTGTTGAAATCGCTTGACCTTTGTCCGTATCACCACTGGCTGCTTGCGGATAACCACAACATAAATAACCGGGGGGCAATACCGTTTCAGCACCCACCTCATATAACATTGCTAATGTTGCTAAACCTACTTGACTAAATAAACGTTCTGAACCACAACCGGGGAAATAAAATACCGCATCAGATTCCTCTGTTATTTTATTCACATCCCGCAGGATAGGAATCATCTTGTCATCTTCAACACCTAACATCGCCCGGGTAGTTTGTGATGGCAGACCGGCAGGCATTGGTTTTTTCATAAAGTGAACAACTTGTTCAATAACTGGTGTTTTACCTGTTGTCGGTAATGGTCGCTTCTTCTTATTGCCCAACAAACCCAGATATTTACCAATATTATGTGCCAGTCGTTGGCCTTTATAGCCCCATTCAATCATGCTTTTACGCATAATTTTTACAGTTAAAGGATCGGTGGCATTTAAGTAAGCCATCGAAGTCCAAGTACCAATATTAAAATGGCGTTTACCCTGATTTTTTAGAATGGCTCGTAATTTAACCGAAACATCACCAAAATCAATATTCACTGGACATGGATTCAAGCATCGGTGACAAACGGTGCAATGATCTGCCACGTCATTCATTTCTTCAAAATGACGAACCGAAATACCACGTCGGGTTTGTTCTTCATATAAGAACGCTTCCATAATCAAACCCGTTGCTAAGATCTTATTACGCGGTGAATATAATAAATTGGCTCTTGGCACATGGGTCGTACATTCAGGCTTACATTTACCACAACGTAAACAGTCTTTAATATCATTATTAACATCATTCAATTCACTTGCTTCAAGAATTAACGCTTCTTGTTGCAATAACCGTAGTGATGGTGTGTAAGCCTTTTCTAATCCAGAACCTGATAATAATTTACCAGCATTAAAGTGACCATTAGGATCGACCTGTTGTTTGTAATCGGAAAAAGCATCAATCGTTGCCTGATCCAGATATTTCATTTTGGTCAAACCAATACCATGTTCACCTGAAATAACACCGCCTAAGCGTTCAGCCAAGATCATGACTTCATCTACGATGCTTTCAGCTTCATGCATCATGCCGTAGTCATTTGAATTAACCGGAATATTGGTATGCACATTGCCATCGCCAGCATGCATATGCAATGCAACAAACAAACGGCTAGAACGATGTTCGCTATGAATAGTATCAAGCTTATTTCGCAAAGCCTCCAAATCATGTCCTTGGAATAATTTTTTTAATGGCTTTTCAACTTGTTGTCGATATGAAATACGTAAATCACGCCGCTGTAACACGCTAAATAAAGTATCGCTATCATTAATACGGTCATGGATCTCTGCTGGCAATAATTCCAATTTATCTTTAGCTAGACTATCAAAATTATTTAATACTTCAGTCCAACCTGTACGTACCTCGTCGAGCAACTGACAGGCAGCGTCAATTTTGGATTGCATAATGGCATCATTTTCAGCACTTTCATCAATATCAGCATCATGCTGTTTCAGTTCTTGAGGCTGATTCGATAAATAAGTGCAAACAGCATCCGCCATTTGTAATTTGTTACGAGTAGATTGCTCAATATTGATCTTCTCAATGCCATCGTTATATTCCGACAAGCGATCAAGTGGAATCACCACATCTTCATTAATTTTGAAGGCATTGGTATGTTTAGCAATAGCTGCCGTTCGAGCACGATCAGCCCAAAAACGTTTGCGAGCTTCAGCGCTGACAGCAATAAAACCTTCACCATCACGGACATTGGCTAAATGAACAATTTCACTACAGGCCGCAGCAACAACATCTTCATCATCACCAGCGATATCAATCAACAACACCATTTTGGGCAATACAGAACGGGGGGCTTTAGTGGTATAATCAACCGCTTTCACATAACGTTCATCTAAGTGTTCCATCCCCGCTAAGATAATGCCTGAATTGTTATCCAAGGTATCTTTAGTTTCAACAATAGCGGGTACGGCTTTGCTTAAATCATTACCAAAAAATTCTAAACAAACAGTCCGGGTGAATGTTGCCATCCGGTGCAAAACAAAGACACCAGAGGTAATCAAACCATCACAGCCTTCTTTCTGAATGCCTGGTAAGCCGCCTAAAAATTTATTGGTGACATCTTTACCCAATCCTGTTTTTCGCAGTTCTTTTGCAGGAATGGCAATCGTTTCAGGTTCACCAATAGGATTAATACCATCGGGTTGATAACGGGTAATGCGAAACTCTGCCATTTCAACATCATGGATTTTTCCCAGATTGTGGTTGAGTCTTTCGACTTCTAACCACTGTGCATCAGGGGTCACCATTCGCCATGACACTAGATTATCTAGAGTCGTCCCCCACATAACCGCCTTTTTGCCGCCAGCATTCATAGCGATATTACCGCCAATAGTTGAGGCATCTTGTGAGGTCGGATCAACCGCAAATACTAAGCCATTTTTATTGGCTAAATCTGATACTCGACGAGTCACCACGCCTGCTTCAGCACGCACTGTCGCCACTTCGCCTTCACGTCCTGGTAGTGTGCGGTAAACCACCTCACCTAAACCTTCTAGCTTCTCGGTATTGATCACAATACTTTCAGAAGTCAGTGGTATAGCACCGCCGGTATAACCGGTACCACCACCACGCGGAATAACCGTCAAACCTAATTTAATTGAAGCGGCAACAACTGCCGCCATTTCTTTTTCGCTATCAGGTGTTGCCACGGCTAACGGATATTCAACCCGCCAATCTGTCGCATCAGTTACATGAGAAACACGCGCTAAACCATCAAACTGGACATTATGTTTTTTAGTCGCTTTGCTTAAACGCTGCATCACTTTACGGCGACGTTCAGCAATATTTAATAGTTCATGTTCAAATTGAATGACCGCTTCACGAGCAGTAGATTCAAGCTTTAATGCTAATTGATTATCGTTTTTCTCCGCCCGTTCACGGATCTGATCTAAACGATGATGTAGTGCATGTCGTAATGATTCCCAACGTTTATTATTCTCCACCAAATCATCTTGAATAAAGGGATTACGTGAAATAACCCACATGTCTCCCAACACTTCAAATAACATTTTTGCACTACGACCCGTCTTGCGTTGGCCACGTAACTCTTGTACGACATCCCACATTGCTTCACCCAAGTAGCGAATAACAATTTCTCGGTCGGAAAAAGAAGTATAGTTGTAAGGTATCTCACGAATTCGGTTGGGCATGTTCTTCTGAATAATGTTGGTTTAAGATCAATGCGACAATTTTATCACGAAGCTACACTATAATATGCGGCTAAAATACAAACCCTTACAGCTTAAGACTAAATAATGGATCTATTTCAAATTATTGCCCTTGCTATTCTGCAAGGTCTGACTGAGTTCTTGCCGATCTCAAGTTCAGCACACCTTATCTTGTTGCCGATTATTACCGGCTGGCAAGATCAAGGTTTAGCATTTGATGTGGCAGTGCATGTAGGCACCCTCGCTGCGGTGGTTATTTATTTCCGCCATACCTTAGTTATCCTATTTAATGACTGGCTGCAATCGCTTATAAAACGCCAACTTATTGGTGATAGTAAACTGGCTTGGGCAGTATTATTTGGCACTATTCCTGTTGGCTTAGCAGGTTTGTTACTAGGTGATTTTATTGAAAGCTCTTTGCGCAGCCCATTAGTCATTGCCGTAACCACCATTATCTTTGGCTTATTACTTGGCTGGGCCGATTGGCAAGGGAAACGACTTCGCACTGAACATCAACTCACTTGGCAAGATGTGTTTATTGTCGGTATTGCTCAAGCTGTTGCCTTAGTTCCCGGTACATCCCGTTCAGGAATCACCATGACCGCCGGTTTAATCCTAGGTCTGAGTCGCCAAGCCGCTGCTCGTTTTTCTTTTTTATTATCGATCCCAGTAATCTTTCTTGCTGGCAGCCTCAAAACTGTCGAACTCATGCAATCCAAACTCGACACAGACTGGTTTGCTATCTTTGTCGGAGCAGCATTATCAGCACTGACCGCCTTCATCTGTATCCACGTCTTTCTGAAGTTACTTGAAAAAATAGGGATGTGGCCTTTTGTTATATACCGCCTTATCTTGGGTGCTATACTTGTCTGGCTATTTATCTAGTGAATGTAGTTGACAGCCACTAGCTGCCCGCGTAGAATTCCCCCTCTTATTTGAACCCGCTTGCGTAATTTTTCAGGAGCAACCCGCGGAATGAAAACAACAACATTAAGTGCAAAACCAGCAGAAGTTCGTCGTGACTGGTTCGTCGTTGATGCCGATGGCAAAACACTAGGCCGTATGGCAACTGAAATTGCACGTCGTTTGCGTGGCAAACATAAGACTATTTATACGCCTCACGTTGATACCGGTGACTATATTGTCGTTATCAATGCAGAGAAACTACGTGTAACTGGTAATAAATTGAAAAATAAAATTTATTACCACCACACAGGTTATATCGGTGGTATCAAATCTATCACTCTTGAAAAGCAACTAGATAAAGCACCAGATCGCGTTATCAAATCAGCCGTAAAAGGTATGTTGCCAAAGAATTCATTGGGTCGCACCATGTTCAATAAACTGAAAGTTTATGCTGGCGCAGATCACCCTCATACAGCCCAACAGCCTAAAGTGCTGGAAATCTAAACGGAAACTATCATGGCAGCAGATACATATTACGCTACAGGTCGTCGCAAAAGCTCAACAGCTCGTGTTTTCATGAAAGCTGGCAGCGGTAACCTAACTATTAATACACGTTCACTGGAAGATTATTTCGGTCGTGAAACTTCTCGTATGGTTGTTCGTCAGCCGCTTGAATTAGTTGACATGCTCAATAAAGTTGACCTAAACATTACTGTTCGCGGCGGGGGTAACAATGGTCAAGCTGGTGCGATTCGCCATGGCATCAGTCGTGCGTTAGTTGAATATGATGGTGAATTGAAATCAGAATTACGTAAGGCAGGCTTCATTACTCGTGATGCTCGTGCTGTTGAACGTAAGAAAATTGGTTTACATAAAGCGCGTAAACGTCCTCAATTCTCAAAACGTTAAAACTCAAATACATTTGTATTTCAAAAAGGCTATCTTCGGATGGCCTTTTTTATT
>JAUXFA010000153.1 GCA_030620285.1 Piscirickettsiaceae bacterium | reverse complement strand
TGCCACAGCCATGCTTGTTGCTTTCGCTCAATATTTACTTGTAAAGAATGTTTCACGTCTTCCATCACATATTGTGTTTGGACATCACTCATATTAAGAGACGATCCTGATAACTGTAGATCTACTTTATTAATCCCGTCAGATTCACCATGCACCACCGAAGATAATGCTATATCACCCTCAATATCCCATTCTGATAGCATTTCAAGTTGGTCATCTTGCAGGTAAGGTGTTAAAAATTCAATTAATGGTGTCAGGGAGAGCTTGGGCGTGTTAATCGTTGCCTGCCAACTATTGTCATCAAATTGAGTCTTAATCGCTATTGTTGATGATGATGCTAAGTTTAGGCCTGTAACCGCAAGTTGATAATTATTTTTGTCAGGGTTGGCAATGATATTAAATGCCAATGATTGTGTGCCTAGTTCTTGCTGATAAAAATCAATTTTTCCTTGCAAGCAGGCAATATTTTCTGACTTAAATAATAATTCATGACATTGCAATTTTACCTTCTTGACCAGTCCTATTGGCGCCGCTAGAACAATGCTATCCGCAGATGCAATCAAGCCTGAGCCTTTTGACGTTAATGTAAAATTGAACTGTATGTTTTGTGCTTGCAGATCTTCAAAAGACCAACTGCCAATCGATAATTTAATTGTGTCACTGGCAATAGCTATCGCTGGCAAGATAAGCCACGTACATAATAGGAAACGGGCAAGAATCATTTTAAAAGGTGGAGATTAACGGTTATTGTGCTGGGAAAACACCGGTGGACAGGTATCTATCACCTCGATCACAGATGATGCTGACAATCACAGCATTGGTAACTTGTTCAGACAATCTCAATGCTGCCGCTACTGCTCCACCAGAAGAAACACCACAAAATATGCCTTCTTCTGTTGCTAATCGGCGCATGGTATCTTCGGCAACATCTTGTTCCATATCTAAAGTTAAATCGACACGATCTGCTTCAAAAATGGTCGGTAAATATTGTTCTGGCCAGCGACGTATACCGGGAATACTGGCGCCATCGACAGGTTGAACGCCTACAATCTGAATATTGCTATTCTGCTGTTTTAAGTACCTCGATACTCCCATAATAGTGCCGGTTGTACCCATCGCGCTAACAAAATGAGTTACTTCACCATCAGTATCTCGCCAAATCTCTGGTCCTGTTGTTTCATAATGAGCTAATGGATTATCAAAATTACCAAACTGATTTAATACTTTACCTTTGCCTTGCTCCTGCATTTCTAGAGCTAAGTCGCGGGCTATTTCCATACTGTCTGTTAAGACAAGCTCAGCGCCATAGGCTTTCATCGATGCTCGACGCTCAGAGCTCATATTTTTAGGCATGATGAGTATCATTTTATAACCCAAAATAGCAGCGGCCATCGCTAGGGCAATACCAGTATTGCCACTGGTTGCTTCAATTAACGTATCGCCGGGTTTAATATCACCTCGTATTTGAGCTTCACGAATCATGCTCATCACCGGTCTATCTTTAACCGATCCTGCTGGGTTATTACCTTCTAGTTTCACTAAAATAGTATTGCTTGTCTTACCAGGTAGGCGCTGCAATTTAACTAATGGTGTATTGCCGACAAAGGCTTCAATTGTTGGATACTGTTTCATTTTACCGTTCCATTAATGTCACAAAGGCAATGGCATACTCATTCTCATCACTTAGACTGATCTGACTACGGCCAATATTATTTTCATCTATTAAGCTTTGGCCACGTTGAGAAAATGTTAATTCTGGTTTACCTAATTCATTATTAGATACTCCAATATGGCGTAAGCTTAAACCATCCCGAAAACCTGTGCCCAATGCCTTCGCAACGGCTTCTTTAGCAGCAAACCGTTTAGCTAAAAAAGCAGCAGGGTTAGTTGCGTCTTGGAATTCAATAAACTCGGCAGCAGTTAGGATTCTAAAGGCAATCTTATCACCATGCTTATCTAATAATCCCTGCATACGCGGAATATGCACCAGATCAGTCCCGATACCAAATATCATCTGTGACGCGCTTCCAACATTAATTGTTTCATCTCTTTTACAGCAGATTGAAATCCCGTAAATACACTGCGAGCCACAATGGCATGACCGATATTGAGTTCCACAATATTAGGGATTTCGGCAATCTTATCGACATTGTGGTAATTAAGACCATGGCCTGCATTAACGTGTAACCCTAAATTATGGGCATATTCAACGGCATTAATGATAATTTGTAATTCATGTTCAGCTTCAGCGGGTGTTTCTGCATCTGCATAGCGTCCTGTATGTAACTCTACTACAGGCGCACCACATTCGACTGAGGCATCAATTTGGGCAATATCAGGATCTATAAATAATGAAACAATGACATTTGATGCCGCCATTCTTTGACAAGCATCTTTCATTTTTGATACCTGGCCGGCTATTTCAAGGCCACCTTCGGTTGTTAATTCTTCACGTTTTTCAGGCACTAAACAACAATCCGAAGGCCGGTATTTTTCTGCCATTGCCAACATTTCTTCGGTGACAGCCATTTCAAGGTTCATTTTGGTTTGCAAGATATCAGCTAACATTGCAACATCACGCTCTTGAATATGGCGCCTATCTTCTCGTAAATGAAGCGTAATACCATCTGCCCCAGCTTGTTCAGCTTCTATTGCAGCTTGAATTGGATCAGGATAGCGTGTACCTCGCACTTGTCTCAATGTCGCGATATGATCGATATTTACGCCTAATAAAATTGCCATTTAATTGTTTAACCTTGTCATTAATTCTTGTCAGCATATTGCTGTAATTGAGCAAATAATTTTCTACTCTGTAGTGGCTTTCCACCCAAATAGAAATGTATCACTGATCGCATTAGATTTTTAATTTCATTCAAACTTTGCTGATCAAAATCACGTTCAGTCATTAAATGTTGCAAGCTACGTCCAGAAATTGCAATAGCATGTCCAGGTTGCCAAGCAGATAAACCTGCATCAGCTTGATAAGTATATTGCTCATGCGGCTCAATCACCTGACCACTTTCAAATTCACGATCAAGCACTAATCCATAGCCTAAATGACTTAATAGATGCTTCTCGAATAAACGTAATACTATCTCAGTAAATTCTGTCTGTTGTAATCCTATTAATGCTTGCTGATAAGCTTGAAATATCTCTGGCTCGCCAGCGTGTAACGGCAGCAGTTTTACCAATAGCTCATTAAGATATAAACCACATAATGCTGCTTCAGATCTTAAATTATACTGCGGGGAAACTGTTTCAACCGCTATTAAAGTCTGCAGTTCACCTCGCCCAGACCAAGATATTAGCAAGGGTTGATAGAGTTGCAAAATACCTGCCTGGCTACGTTTTTTGCCTCTAACCCCTTTTGCGACAAGACTCACTCGGCCATAGTGTTCTGTCAGCACGTCTAATAATAAGCTTGTTTCACGATAGGGCCGTTGATGTAAAACAAAAGCGGCCGTTAATTCAGCATTCATCGGCAATGCCTGCTACAAACTGTCGTTATAGCCTAGGTTCTTCAACATGCGCTCATTATCGCCCCAGCCTTCACGCACTTTAACCCATAATCGTAAAAACACTTTTCGACCAAACAGGCTTTGCATTTCAAGTCGGGCATCTTTACCCACTGATTTTAGTAACTCACCTTTTTTACCAATGACAATTGATTTTTGACCATCACGTTCAACATAAATAACTGCCCCAATACGATACAATTTTTCTTCATCATCAAATTGTTCAATTTCAACGGTTATCGAATAAGGCAGCTCTTGTCCTAAATGACGAAATAATTTTTCCCTCACTAACTCAGCCGCTAAAAATCGTGAACTACGGTCGGTTAATTGATCTTCAGGAAAAATTAATTCTCCTTCTGGCATTAATGCTTTTATTTCTGTTTCTAATTGATCAACATTGATGCCTTTTCGAGCGGAGATGGGTATCACATTGGAATAATCAAATTGCGCTGATAACTTTTCAATATGGGGCAACATCGCATCTTTGTCTGCCAATTTATCCATTTTATTGATCACTAGAATAACCGGTGCTTTAGCATTTTCTTTTAGACGATCTAAAACACGCTCATCTTCATCGGTCCAGTTCATGCCATCAACAACAAATAAAATAACATCTACATCATCAATTGATGATGCTGCAGTTCGGTTCATATAACGGTTCATTGCCCGTTTATCATCAATGTGAAGTCCCGGCGTATCAACATAGATAAGCTGGCTGTCTTCTGACGTTTTAATGCCTAAAATGCGGTGACGTGTTGTTTGTGGGCGGCGTGATGTAATGCACAGTTTTTGCCCCAAAACTCGATTAATTAATGTTGATTTGCCCACATTAGGACGACCTATAATGGCAATATAGCCAGACTTGAAAATACTATCTGTCATAGTGCTGCCTCAATTAATGTCAATGCTCGCTCTGCT
>JAUXFA010000008.1 GCA_030620285.1 Piscirickettsiaceae bacterium | reverse complement strand
GAAGCCGGTGGCTGAAGCTGTATTTTGGGGTTTTAAAAGGGGTTAAACATTTATGAAAGCAGTGATGGATATTCAAGAGATTAGGCAGTATTTGCCGCATCGCTATCCTTTTCTTTTAATAGATCGTGTTCTCGAATTTACCCCGGGTGAACACTTGGTCGGTATAAAAAATATTTCTTATAATGAACCGCAATTTACCGGTCATTTCCCCAAGCGTGTCATTATGCCTGGTGTGTTAATTTTAGAGTCTTTAGCACAAGCTACTGGCTTATTAGCATTTAAAAGTGTGACCGAACTGCATTCAGATAATGCGCTTTATTATTTGGCGGGTATTGATAATGCACGATTTAAAAGGCCCGTTGAACCCGGTGACCAGTTAAGATTGGAAGTAACTATCGTTAAAAATAAACGTAATTTCTGGAAGTTTAAAGGTACGGCGACAGTTGATGGTGAAGAAGTTGTGAGTGCAGATATTTTGTGCGTTCATCAAGAAATGCCAGAATGATTCATAGCACGGCGATTATTGACCCGACCGCTGTTATTGCCGCTGACGTTAGTATTGGACCTTATTCAATCATTGGTGCAGATGTTGAAATTGGCTTAGGTTGCGAAATTGCATCACATGTTGTTATTAATGGCCCAACAAAAATAGGCCGGAATAATAAAATTTATCAATTCGCATCAGTGGGCGAAGATCCTCAGGATAAAAAATACGAGGGTGAGCCCACGGTATTAGAAATTGGCGATAATAATCTTATCCGTGAAAATGTCACCATTAATCGCGGTACAGTGCAAGGCGGTGGCATTACTAAGCTTGGTAATAATAACTGGATCATGGCCTATGTTCATATTGCTCATGATTGCATTGTTGGTAATGACAATATAATCGCCAACAATGCGACATTGGCCGGCCATGTTTTTATTGATGATTATGTCATTTTAGGTGGCTTTACTTTGGTGAGCCAATTTAATCGCTTAGGTTCATACAGCTTTAGTGCAATGGGCAGTGTGATTTCACGCAATGTGCCACCTTATGTTCTGGTGTCAGGTCATATGGCAAAACCTGTTGGGGTAAATGTGGAAGGTTTGCGTCGCCATCACTTTACTGATCTACAGATAAAAAATATTCGACAAGCATATAAGTTGGTTTATCGTTCAGGCCTTAGAATGGAAGAGGCGCAACAAAAGCTCGATCAATTTGAGCAGCAACACTCAGAACTTGATTGCTATATTGATTTTTTAAAAAATCAGCAAGGCGGTATCATCCGATAATAAGGATGCACTTGTTGTTAGCCAAATAGAGTTTTGGCAAGCACTCTCCTTGGCTAGGATAATAGGAACATGTCCACAGACGACCTACTTTAACGTATAATTTCCGCTTTAGAATTTTAAGCACTGATACTTGAGTGTAATTACAAGTTGTTTGAGGAGAGTGGATGTGGATATATATGCATCAGATGAAGAGAAAGGCGAAGAGATAAAACAATGGTGGCGTGATAATGGTACTTCCGTCATTGTCGGCTGTCTTTTGGGCGTTTCTGTTCTAGTCGGTGGTCGATACTGGGTGAGCTATCAACAAAGCTATACAGAAAATGCTTCTAGTCATTATCAACAAGTTATTGCACTATTGGCGAATGATGATTTTGTAGAAGCAGAGAATACTACTCAGCAATTATTGGGTGAATTTGCTAAAACGCCGTATGCGGTATTTGCTGCATTTGAAATGGCAAAGCAGTCGGCAGCCGACGATGATTTGGCAAGATCTAAAACTTATCTAGAATGGGTGGCGGCCAACGCTGATTTGGCTGGTCAGATTGATATTGCTGAGATGCGCTTAGCTCAATTATTACTTGATGCAGCACAATATCAACAAGCATTAAGCTTAGTCGAGCAACCTCAAACAAATGCATTTGATTCATTATTTGCAGAATTGCGCGGTGATATCTACTCAGCACAAGGTCAACAACAATTAGCGCGTGCAGCTTATCAAAATGCGTTGCTAAGCTTAAGCCAAGGTGAAGCTCGTCAGCAATTATTACAACTCAAACTTGATGATATGTCTGGCAGTACGGATGGATAATTTGCTGCGTATCAGTTTTGTATTAGCAGCGATATCAATACTCACTGCTTGCGGCACAGTAAGCGGGTGGTTGACTGAGGAAGTTTATGAAGCACCACCTGAGGAGTTAGTTGAGTTTAGCCCTGAGTTTCAACCAATGACAGCATGGTCTGTTGATGCTGGTGATGGTACGGATGATCCTTATAGTGATCTTGCAGCATGGATACAGGGAGAAATGATTGTTGCCGTTGATTATGAAGGCGATGTCAGTAGTTATGATTTACAAACTGGCCATAAGTTGTGGCAAATCGAACTTGAAGTACCTGTCATTACGGGTGCTGGTGGTGGCGAAGGTTTAATCCTTATTGGTACTCAAGACGGTGAAATTCTCGCTTTAAGTGAATCAAGTGGGGAATTACTATGGAAGCACCAATTAAGTAGTGAGGTGTTGGCGCCCCCTAAAGCAGCAATGGGCGTGGTGGTTGCTCGTACAGCTGATGGACGCATGAGTGGTTTGTCTATTAGCGATGGCAGTGTACTATGGAATTATCAACGAGCAGTACCGTTACTCAGTCTACGGGGAGCAAGTGCCCCTGTTTTAGCTGAGGATAAAGTGATTGCAGGTTATGCTAATGGTAAGTTAGTTGCTTTATCGCTAGTTGATGGCAAAGTTATTTGGGAAAAAAGTGTTTCGGTACCACGGGGGCGTAGTGAACTAGATCGTTTGGTTGATATTGATTCTGAACCGGTAGTGATTGATGGTCGGGTCTATGTTGTCGCCTATAATGGTCAGTTAGCTAGCTTTGACTTAGCGACAGGAAGAAAGCTTTGGTCTCGAGATATGTCTTCTCGATCAGGCTTGGATGTTGCTCCTGCCGATGCAGTATATGTAACGGATGATAGTAGCTACGTTTGGGCTCTTCAAGATGGATCGGGTGATGCTTTATGGCGTCAAACACGGCTATTACGACGCAAGGTGACAGCACCAGCCATCGTTGGAGATTATATTGTTGTTGGTGATTTTGAAGGTTATATTCACTGGATAGCTCGTGAAGATGGTCGTTTTGTTGCTCGAGTGGAGATTTCAGACAAAGCGATCCGCAGTAAGCCTGTGATGAGAAATGGTTTGGTCTATATTACTGCTTCAGATGGCAGATTAACCGCATTACGAGTTCAGTAAAAATGAAACCCATTATTGCATTGGTCGGTCGGCCAAATGTTGGAAAATCAACCTTATTTAATAGGCTAACGGCTAGTCGTGATGCTTTGGTAGCAGATCATTCTGGTCTGACTCGTGATCGTATTTACGGTACGGTAAAGTTGGAAGATAGTTCTTTTATCCTCATTGACACTGGTGGGTTGACGGATTACAGCGATAATATGTCTGATTTGATGCGTAAACAGGCTCAGCTTGCGATTGAAGAAGCCGATCTTATTTTCTTTTTAGTCGATGGGCGATCTGGCTTAACGGCAGCAGATGAAGCGGTCGCAGACAATTTACGTAATGTGGGTAAACCTGTTCTATTGGTCGTCAATAAAAGTGAAGGTGCCCAGCGTGAAATGGTGGCTGCCGATTTTTATTCCTTAGGTTTGGGTGAGCCACAAGTTATTTCGGCATCACAAGGCCGTGGCATGAGCTTGCTAATGGATAGCTTGAAGCAAGCACTACCTAGTGTTATTGCCATGGAATCTGAAGAGGAGAAACAAGATAGCTCTAATACGATTAGATTAGCTGTTTTAGGCCGGCCTAATGTGGGCAAATCAACACTGATTAACCGTATTATGGGTGAAGAGCGGGTGGTGGCTTTCGATGAGCCTGGGACAACGCGAGATAGTATCCACATTCCCTTTGAGAAAGATGGAACGGATTATATCTTAATTGATACTGCGGGTGTACGACGACGTTCAAAAGTGTCAGAAATGTTAGAGAAATTTAGCATAGTCAAAACACTACAAGCTCTGGAATATGCCAATGTGGTGATACTGGTCTTAGATGCGCATGAAGGGATTGTTGAACAAGATCTCCATCTTGCCGGACTGATTATTGCAAGTGGTCGGGCAGTCGTGATTGCTGTTAATAAATGGGATGGTTTGGAAAAAGCGGAACGTGAGTGGGTGACGACTAATGTTGAACGTCGATTACCTTTTTTGCATTTTGCTCAAACTCATTTTATTTCTGCTCTACATGGCAGCGGTGTTGGCTTATTATTTAAATCGGTTAAGCAAGCTTATAGTTCTGCGATGGCACAATTGCCGACACCAAGGCTGACAAGAATATTAGAAGATGCGGTAGCAGACCACCAGCCTCCCTTGGTTCATGGTCGTCGAATTAAATTTCGTTATGCACATTTAGGCGGTAAAAACCCACCTCGCATTATTATTCATGGTAATCAAACAGATGCTACGCCAAATAGCTATCGACGTTATTTGGAAAATACATTTCGGGATGTGCTTAAACTTCACGGTACCCCAGTGATGATTGAGTTTAAAAAGGGTGATAATCCGTTTAAGGGTAGAAAGAATAAATCAGCAGATCATCAGCAAGCTAAGCGCCATAGACCGTAGATCATCCGCGATAATTGAGAGGACGTTATAAAATACCGTCATCATCTCCCATCAGATTGGCAAGACTACTTAAATGACCACGTATTTTTTCACGGTTTGATAGTTTCTCTCGTGCCGCTATCGGTAAGTCAGTAAACAGGATAACTTTTTGATCAATTAATGTATTAATCAGATCTTCAAGTACCCGAACCAAGGCAACATCAGATTCGGATAAGGCAACCCGAGCATCTTCACTATTGGCGGATTGTACAATGTAGTTAATGACTTCATCGGAGTCTAAAGATAAAATTTCTTGGGCATTATCTTGTGGAGTCTCAAATACCGCAGTGATTTTACCTTCACTGTTACGTTGAATGTATGCCATGATAAATATGCTCCAAATTAATGCTTAGCTGGACAGTATCATAATCAAGATAGCAGAGGGAACCCTCTATTAAGGGTTTACAGTAATTAAAAAAACTGTGACACTTCACATCAAAAAAAGAGTGTGGGTTTTATGGACGCGGAACAAACGACAGTATTGGAACAGAAACCTCAGTGGGATACTGCGGATAGCCACAGCACAGTAGATGATGTTTTGCTGGGCTGTTTGACGCTTCTTGCCAAGATTTTAAAAAAACCACATAGTGCGGAATCCTTAATAGCGGGTTTACCCTTAGTCGATAATAAATTGACACCGAAATTATTTTCTCGGGCGGCGGAGCGAGCAGGCTTATCATCAAAAATTGTTAAACGACCACTTCGAAAGATCTCTAATTTAGTATTACCTGCCGTTTTATTATTAGAAAATAGTACCGCCTGTGTTGTGCTTGAATTTAAACGTAAAACGGCACGTGTTATTTTTCCTGAAACAGGTGATGGGGAGACAGAGATCTCTTTATCAGATTTAAAAGTGCAATATTCTGGTTTTGCAATTTTTGTTAAAGCGGTTCACCACTTTGATGAGCGTACAGAGCATAGTGACATTCCGCGCACCAAACACTGGTTCTGGGGAACGATTCTGCGTTTTTGGCCAATCTATGCCGAGGTATTTCTTGCCTCAATATTAGTCAATAGTTTTGCTCTAGCATCACCGTTATTCATTATGAATGTCTATGATCGCGTTGTGCCCAATCATGCCATTGAAACCTTATGGGTATTAGCCATTGGCGTAGCAACAGTTTTTGTTTTTGATTTGTTGCTCAGAACATTGCGTGGTTATTTTATCGATATGGCAGGTAAAAAAGCGGATGTTATTTTATCGGCCACCATTTTTGAAAAAGTGATGGGTGTTAAGATGGCTTCACGCTCAAATTCTGTTGGCTCCTTTGCCAACAACATGCATGAATTTGAATCGTTTCGAGAATTCTTTACTTCGGCAACATTAACCACACTGATTGATTTGCCCTTTATGTTTTTATTTATCTTTGTTATCTGGTCGATAGCGGGTGACTTGGCCTATGTGCCTTTAGCCGTTATTCCAGTGGCGATAATCGTTAGTTTAATTATTCAAATACCACTAGGGCGAACAATTAAACAATTATTTCAGCACTCGGGGCAAAAAAGTGCCATCTTGATTGAAACCTTAACCGGCTTAGAAACAATTAAAAGCATTGGTGCTGAATCACCCATTCAGCGGAAATGGGAGCAGACAATAGGTTTTATTGCGAAATACAGCCAACGCTCTCGTATATTGTCATCAATGGCGGTTAATTTCACTACTTTCCTACAACAAATGGCATCGGTCAGTGTAGTGGTTTTCGGTGTGTATAAAATTACCGAAGGCGATATTACAATGGGTGCATTAATTGCTAGTACCATATTAACCGGTCGTGCATTAGCACCATTAGGACAGGTTGCAGGTATTTTGACTCGCTATCATCAATCAAAAGCGGCCCTCAGCTCGCTTAATACATTGATGAATTTACCGGTTGAACGCCCTTCAGGGCGTGAATTTCTTAATCGACCAGATTTTAAAGGTGGAATAGAATTTAAAAATGTCACTTTCCGCTACCCTGAACAACCAATAGATGCACTGACTGAAGTATCATTTAGCATCAAACCCGGCGAAAAAGTTGCCTTTATTGGACGGATTGGTTCGGGTAAAAGTTCGATAGAAAAACTAATATTAGGATTGTATGAACCGAGTGAGGGCGCGATCTTATTAGATGGTACGGATATCCGTCAGGTTGATCCGGTCGATTTACGTAGAAATATCGGTTATGCACCACAAGATGTTGTGCTGTTTTTTGGTAGTATTCGAGATAATATCGCATTAGGAAAACCATTTGCTGATGATGATGCGGTGCTTAAAGCAGCTGAAACGGCTGGTGTTGTAGAATTTGTTAATCGTCATCCATCAGGTTTTGATATGCCTGTTGGCGAGCGTGGAGAAGGACTATCTGGCGGTCAGCGCCAGAGTGTTGCTGTCGCTAGGTCATTATTGCTGGACCCTCCGGTATTAGTGCTCGATGAACCAACCAATGCAATGGATAACAGTACTGAAGAGCAGTTTAAGGCAAAATTAGCTGAGACCTTAGATGATAAAACATTGTTATTGGTTACCCACAAAGCATCATTGCTCAGTTTAGTCGATAGAATGATTGTATTAGATCAGGGTCGTATTGTTGCTGATGGTCCACGTGAACAAGTGTTAGCTGCCCTTAAGAAAGGCCATATTAAAGTGTCGAAAGGATAATGAAGGAGCTTTTAATTACGTCATGAATTCATATATTGCCCCCATAATATCTAGCTTCCGCGTTATAACTTTTCGCAATAGACGACTATTACGCGCGATTTATGCCTTGAATCTAGATATTCTAAATGACACTCTATTTCATTCAGACATGATCAAAGGCTCCTAAATGGCTTGGTTAAAAAGAACACATCCTGATGATGCTGAATTTATGTCTGAAGTCAGTGCCGCAACATTAGAGTCGGCACATCGTACAGGTCATTCACTCTTGTTTTTAACAATATTATTTTTTATTGCTGCCGGTTGGTGGGCGAGTACAACATCGCTCGATGAAGTAACGCGAGGAGAAGGTAAGGTTGTTCCTTCAAGTAAGATTCAAGTGATTCAAAACTTGGAGGGCGGGATCTTAGCGGAAGTATTAGTGGCAGAAGGCCAAATTGTTGATAAAGACCAAATCTTGTTGAAGATTGATGACACTCGTTTTTCATCATCCTTTAGAGAAACAGAATTAAAATATTATGAATTGCAGGCACGAACTGCACGGTTAGAAGCTGAAAGTAGTGGAACGAAATTAACCCTTCCTCAAAGTATTATTGAGCATCAAGCCATTTTGGCGAGTGATGAACAAGCATTATATGAATCTCGTCAGTTAGAACTGGAATCAACTATTCGGGTATTAAGGCAGCAAGAGGCGCAACGCCGACAAGAATTAGTGGAACGTCAATCACGGCAGAAACAGCTACAACGAAGTTTTGAACTAAGTGATGAAGAATTAAGAATGTCAGCACCGTTAGTAGAAGCAGGCGTTTTGTCCGAAGTTGAATTATTGCGCTTAAAACGAGCTGTTAATGATATGCGTGGTGAAATGGATGGTAATCGTTTAGCAATGCCGCGGATCCGTGCCGCCTTAAATGAAGTTCGTCAGAAAATTGATGAGCAAAAAGTTCGTTTTAAGACCGATGCAGCAAAACAGCTTTCAGAAGTTAAAGCGGAATTGGCAAGAACACAAGAAACAGTATTATCCTCACAAGATCGAGTGACAAGAACGCAAGTTCGCTCACCCGTTAATGGCACGATAAAGCTATTAAAAATTAATACAGTGGGTGGTATCATTCAGCCTGGTATGGATTTGGTTGAGATCGTACCTATTGAGGATAACTTATTAATTGAAGCAAAAATTAGACCTTCGGATATTGCTTTTTTGCGGCCGGGTCAAGAAGCAATGACTAAAATGACGGCATATGATTTTTCAATTTATGGTGGTTTACCAGCAAAACTTGAACGCATTAGTGCCGATACAATTACCGATGAGAAAGATGAAAGCTTTTATTTGATTTACCTTCGAACCGAAAAGAACTATATTGATAGCAATAAGGGAAAACTGGAAATTATTCCTGGTATGACAACAACAGTAGATATTTTGACGGGTAAGAAAACAGTGTTAGATTATTTGTTAAAACCAATATTGAAAGCGAAGAACGAAGCTTTGCGTGAAAGATAGGGACAAAAAAATATTCATGACCGATATTGTTAAATCAACTCTCTATGTGGTGATTCCAGAAAAGTATTTGCGTGATTCAGTTGAGGCTGGGTTGCCAGATGAATACGACGTCTCATTTTATAATGATTTAGAGGCTTATTTATCGGCAGCTAATCAGCATCATCCTGATTTAACCTTGTGTCATCAAACTTTGCTTGAAGCCGATCAGGCTGTTGTTTTAGCGAGCATCAAGACGACAAGTCCGGAGACACAAGTATTAGTTATTGGTCCGAGTAGGCCAATAGATACCCAAATTTCTGCACTAAAACATGGCGCGCGAGGTTATTTTGATAGTGCGTTGACAATGGCAAAACTGCATGTCGCATTACAAGGGGTACTGCATGGTGAGGTATGGGTTGAGCGTCATGTGATTTCTGGATTAATTGACGAATTAACATTTGCACCTGAGTTAACAGAGCAACAGAAGCAAGCGCTTGACTCCCTATCGCCGAAAGAATTAGAAGTCTCAGAATTGGTGAGTTATGGTCAAACCAATAAAATGATTGCTAATAAAATGGTGATTACAGAGCGTACGGTGAAAGCACATTTGACCAATATATTTTATAAAATGAATATTCCTGATCGTCTGTCATTGGCAATATTCTTCCGTGATCTACAATAATACAAATTTTATAATAGACAAGTTATGTTTTAATACATATACTTAGCTTTATGTTTTGATACAATTTGTTATGAGTTCGGTATTGGAGTAGTATCTTCTCGCAATGCACGGAAGGAAGCTATAGGAAAATAGACGCATGAAATTGAAACTATTAGTCACGAGTATCCCCTTGTTATTAGGGTTTTGCGTAAGTGCATTTGCAACCACATTGCATGAAGCGGTTGATACAACGATTAAAACAAATCCCGATGTGTTGGCTGCTAGTAATGAGCGTAATGCTGTTTCAGCAGAAATCAAACAAGCGCGGGCCGGCTATTTCCCGACTTTAGATTTAGCGATCGGAACTGGATTTGAATCATCTGACAATCCGACAACTAGAGCGACAAGTCATCAAAATGTTCATTTGAATCGCGATGAAGCGAGCTTAAATTTACGTCAAATGTTATTTGATGGCATGGCAACAAAAAATGAAGTTCGTCGCCATACTGCGCGTACTGATGCACGAGCATATAGTGTATTTGGCGCGTCAGAAAATACTGCTTTAGAGGCTACCAGCGCTTTTCTTGAAGTATTACGCACCCAAAACTTAGTTGATTTAGCATCAACAAATCTCGAGGCTCATGAGCGGACACATGACCAAATAAAATTACGTAGTGATCGTGGTGTTGGCCGAAGAGCAGATATGGATCAAAGTAAAGGTCGTGTCGCCTTAGCAAGAGCAAATTTGATTGCCGAACAAAGTAATTTACGCGATGCAGAGACAGCATATCTACGGGTGATAGGGGAAGTGGTTGATGGTTTAATTGACCCTGCATCACCGGGAAGTCTTATTCCGGAAACACTTGATGACGCTATTGCTCAAGCTCTTGGTAATCATCCAACGCTAAAATCGGCCAATGCGGATGTTGCATCAGCTAATGCGCAACATGATACGGCGAATGCCCCGTTCTTTCCTCGAGTGGATTTTGAACTAGGTGCGACAGCAGATCATAATCTTGATGGTGTTGATGGCCATAATAATGATGTTACCGCCATGTTTCGTTTACGCTATAACCTTTACAATGGCGGTCGAGATAAAGCGCGTCGCCAAGAAACAGCACATTTAATTAACCAAGCATCAGAAATCCGTAATAATACCCACCGGCAAGTGGAACAAAGTGTTCGTTTGTCATGGAATGCATTACAAACGGTTAATAATCAGATGAGCTTCTTTGAGTTGCATGTGTCATCAAGTGAAAAATCACGCGATGCTTATCAACAACAATTTGGCCTCGGACAAAGAACATTATTGGATTTATTAGATTCTGAGAATGAAGTATTTACTGCGCGTCAGGCGTTGGTTAATGCACAGTATGATCAATTGTTTGCAATGTATCGTATATTGAACAGTATGGGTGCATTATTACAAAGTCTTGATGTGGCACTACCTGAAGCGGCAGCAGTAGCAACTAAGTAATAAATACAAGGAATTTCTCTTTCTCAGAGCCACTATTTTACTGTGGCTTTTTTTTGCCCGAAGATTTGAGTAATTGGTCACGTTTTTTTCTCGTTTGTGCTTGGTCGTGATATTATTAAGCATTGCCAATTATGGGCGTTTTAGAGAAATTCATGAGTAATCAATCAAGCTATACATACGAAGAATTATTGCAATGTGGCCACGGCGAAACATTTGGTCCCGGCAATGCTCAATTACCCACACCTAATATGTTGATGATGGATCGCATCACACATATTTCTAGTGAAGGCGGTAAATATGGCAAAGGTGAAGTTATTGCTGAATTAGATATCACGCCTGATTTATGGTTTTTTGATTGTCACTTTCCCGGCGATCCCGTTATGCCAGGCTGTCTCGGTTTAGATGCCATGTGGCAATTAGTTGGTTTTTTCTTAGGGTGGGGTGGCAATCCAGGACGTGGTCGTGCTTTAGGATCAGGCGAAGTCAAATTTTCAGGACAAGTATTACCCACTGCAAAAAAAGTGACGTATAAGCTTGATTTGAAACGGGTGATTGCTCGTAAATTAGTATTGGCTATTGCAGATGGCAGTGTTTCTGTTGATGGTCGAGAAATATACACAGCAAAAGATCTTCGAGTAGGTCTATTTACGTCCACTGAAAACTTTTAGGAAACAACGATGAAACGTGTAGTTGTCACAGGGGTGGGGATCACATCTTGCTTAGGCTTGGATGCTGAAACAGTTACAGAATCATTACGCTTAGGGCGTTCAGGTATTCGCTTTAAACAAGAATATGCTGATATGGGTTTTCGGAGCCATGTTGCCGGTAGTATCGATATTGATTTCAAAGAACACATTGATCGTAAAACTTTGCGCTTTATGGGCGATGCAGCGGCTTATGCTTATATCTCAATGAAACAAGCAATTGCTGACTCTGGATTAACCGAAGAGCAAGTCTCGAATCCACGTACGGGATTAGTGATGGGATCAGGTGGAGCATCATCAGCCAATCAGGTTGAGGCTGCGGATATTCTTCGTAATAAGGGTATTAGACGAGTTGGTCCATATCGCGTTACTCAAGTGATGGGCAGTACTACTTCTGCGTGTTTAGCGACACCGTTTAAAATCAAAGGTGTGAATTACTCAATGTCGTCAGCTTGTGCGACTAGTGCCCACTGTATTGGTAATGCCATGGAGCAAATCCAGCTTGGTAAACAAGACATTGTATTCGCTGGTGGCGGTGAAGAAGAGCATTGGACGATGAGCTCATTGTTTGATGCAATGGGAGCGTTATCAACTAAATATAATGATACGCCTGATAAAGCTTCACGTGCCTATGATGCCGATCGTGATGGCTTTGTTATCGCAGGTGGTGGTGGCGTGCTTGTTCTAGAAGAATATGAACATGCTAAAGCCCGTGGTGCCAAAATTTATGCTGAATTAACCGGCTATGGTGCAACATCAGATGGGTATGATATGGTCGCACCATCAGGTGAAGGTGCTATTCGTTGTATGGAACTCGCGATGTCTACCGTTGAGGCACCGATTGATTATATTAATGCCCATGGAACCAGTACGCCGGTAGGTGATTTAGCAGAGTTGGGAGCCGTGAAAAAAGCATTTGAAGGTAAGGCTCAGCCCTTAGTCGGTTCGACTAAATCATTATCAGGTCATTCCTTGGGCGGAGCAGGTGTTCAAGAAGCCATTTATTGTTTATTGATGATGGAGAATGATTTTATTGCCGCATCAGCTAATATTGATAATTTAGATCCTGAAGCACAAGAAGGCGTATCAATTATTCGTGAACGCAAAGATAACGCTGGATTAAAAACAATCATGTCGAATAGTTTTGGATTTGGCGGGACTAACGCTACACTTATATTTGAAAAATTAGCTGATTAATTCTTCCGCAGTGTTATAACGATCATGCAAATGGTGGCTTTCCTTATATGAGATCGTCATCAGTAACAGGGCCACGTTTTCCCGCTAATGCTTGTTGAATTAAGTTGATAAGCTTGGCTTTTTTATCAGCATCATCAAGAAATTTAGAGCTGAAAGTAATGCCGTATTTACTGGCGTACTGTTGTACCAGCATGATTAAAATAGTTTCATCTTCCACAAGAACCT
>JAUXFA010000208.1 GCA_030620285.1 Piscirickettsiaceae bacterium | reverse complement strand
TGTTTACCGGCTATGACATTAATTAAAATGTAGTAGTAGTGTGTGAGGCTAAATTGCTTAATACGTTATTTAACGACCTTAAGCCCTGAAAACTTTTTCTTGATGGGGCTGGGTGTTTCTGGTGGAGGGGACTCATCATCATCAGTGAAAAACATACCTTCATTGTTTTCCTTTCCATAGATGGCCAATACGGCAATGATAGGAATAAATAATTCCATAGGCTTGCCAGAAAAGCGGGCAGAGAAGCTTATCCATTCATTGTCTGCATGGAAGTTATAAACAGCGTTGGGATCTATATTGAGTACGATTTTGCCATCATTAATATATTCAATAGGTACTTTGGTACCGTCAATAGTCGTATTAACTAATAAATACGGTGTGAGTTGATTATCCAATAACCATTGATAGATAGCTCTAATAAGATAGGGCTTTTGTGCTGTCATTTTAACGCATATCTCGTTCAATATCGCTCAAACTAGCTTGGAAGCTATCTCTGGCAAAAATACGCTCAGCATAGTCCTCGACTGCGCGCGCTTTGGCAGGAAGGGAGATATTAAGTGAAGGTAGTCGCCATAATAGCGGGGCAAGGCTGCAATCCAACAGCGAAAACTCCTTGCTCATAAAGAACGGAGATTCGGCAAATAAGGGAGCTAATACAATCAGATCTTCTTGAATTGTTTTCCGAGCCTTGGCTGTTTTAGATTTTTCTGAGCCTGTGAGCGCGCTCCAGAGTGCGTACCAGTCTTTATCAATGCGATGTAGCATCAACCGTGCTTTGGCGCGCGCTGCGGGATCGGCAGGCATTAATGGAGGATGCACAAAGCGTTCGTTAAAATAATCGATAATGATATTTGAGTTGAACAAGACCATATCACGATCGACTAAGGTTGGACTGGTACCATATGGATTAGCTGCAGCAACATCTTCCGGCCATTGGCCGTCAATAATATCCTCAATATTGGCGACAATGTTCTTTTCGTGCATCACAATACGAGTGCGATGGCTAAACGGACATGAAGGATCGGAATATATAGTCAACATTGCCCGTCGATTATCATTATTAGCCATATTTTTCTCCTGCGAATGTTTGATTAAACTTTAAACATTCCGCGGACTCATACTACAAATTAATGAATATCTTTCCAGAACGCTTTTTTCATTGGATAGGCAACAAGGAAGAAGATGAATAAATATAACAATACCCACTTACCTAATGCTAATCGTTGAATTTTAGACGGTTCGCCAATATAAGCAAGGAAGTTAACGAGATCTTGGATCATCGTATTGTAGTCATAAGTAGATAAACTACCACCGGAAGCATGCTCTATATGACCAGCATCATCAGTACCGGCATAACCTTGTTGTTGCCATAAAACATGGGGCATCCCTACATCTTTAAATACGGCATTATTTGTGCCGGTCGTTTTAGCGGCATCAAGATAGAATGTGCGTAAATAAGTGTATAACCAGTCCGTGCCACGAGCACGTGAAATAACGGAAAGATCAGGCGGTGTGACACCAAACCATTTTTTTGCATCTTCAGCACGCATCGCGACAGTCATTGTATCGCCCACTTTTTCAGATGCAAACATCAAGTTTTCAGCTACTTGTTTATCTGTTAACCCCAGATCTTTTGCCATCCGGTTATAACGCATAAACGATGCTTCATGGCAGCTCAAACAATAATTCACAAATGTTGTAGCGCCACGTTGTAGCGACGCCTTATCCGACAAATCAATTTCGACTGGATCCAGATGAATTTTTGATGACGCCATCAGTTGAGCTGATGAAATGGACATTAAGCCAACAAATAATGCAAAGATTAAGGTTCTCATTTCATTGTCACCCTTTCTGGTACCGGTTTGTCTTTATCAATGCTGGTATACCATGGCATCAAAATAAAGAATGCAAAATAAATTATTGAGAATACACGAGCTAAATTGGTATATAGCGTGGTAGCGGGTTGCGTCCCCAAATAGCCAAGAGCAAGGAAGCTAATAATAAATAGAGTCAATGCCCAGCGGAAATAAGGCCCACGATAACGAATTGATTTTACCGGGCTACGATCCAGCCATGGTAACAAGAATAATACCGCCTGAGCTCCGCCCATTGCCATAACGCCTAGTAACTTGTCAGGCACAGCACGTAAGATGGCGTAAAAAGGGGTGAAATACCATAACGGCACAATATGCTCTGGTGTCTTTAGCGGATTTGCCGGTATAAAATTATCCTTTTCTAAGAACCAGCCATCAAATTCTGGAGCATAGAACAATATCAGTGAGAAGATAAATAGGAATACGATAACACCGACAATATCTTTAACCGAATAGTATGGGTGGAATGGAATGCCATCAACAGGGATACCATTGCTGTCTTTGTTTTTCTTAATTTCCACACCATCTGGATTATTGGAGCCAACTTCATGTAATGCGATGATATGTGCAACAACCAAACCAAGTAAAACCAATGGCACAGCAATAACATGGAAAGCAAAAAAGCGATTTAAGGTCGCATCAGCAACCACAAAATCACCTCGAATCCATAAGGCTAAACCTTCTCCAATGACAGGTAAGGCGCCAAATAAGGAGATAATAACTTGTGCACCCCAGAAGGACATTTGCCCCCATGGCAATAGATATCCCATAAAGGCTTCAGCCATCAGAGCCATATAGATAAACATACCAAATATCCACACTAACTCACGTGGTTGCTTGTATGAACCGTAAATAAGCCCCCGGAACATATGTAAATACACAACAACAAAGAATGCGGAGGCGCCCGTAGAATGGAGATAACGAATTAACCATCCCCATTCAACATCGCGCATAATGTATTCAACAGAGGCAAATGCCAATGCCGCATCAGGTTTGTAATTCATGGTGAGGAAAATGCCGGTAACAATTTGCAGCACCAATATCAGCATGGCTAAAGAGCCAAAGAAATACCAAAAATTAAAATTCTTTGGTGCATAATATTTGGAAAGATGATCTTCCCACATTTTAGTGGCAGGAAAACGAGCATCCACCCATCCCATTAGGCTAGCAAACATTATGCGACTCCTTGAGCATCTTTACCAACAACGATGCGATTATCGCCTTGGAAATAATAAGGTGGAACAACGAGATTAGTCGGCGCAGGAACACCAGCAAAAACACGGCCAGCCAGATCAAATTTAGAACCGTGGCAGGGGCAGAAAAAGCCACCTTTCCAGTTAGCACCCAAATCTTCAGGAGCAAGCTCGGGCCGATAAGTCGGTGAGCAACCTAGGTGGGTACAGACACCGACTAAAACGATAATTTCATCACGAATAGAACGTGTTTCGTTAACGCAATATTCAGGTTGTTGACTGGCGACACTACTACCGGGATCGAGAAGTTGATCATTGAGCGATGCTAGGTTTTCGATAGTCGCAGTAGAACGACGTATTATCCAAACTGGTTTTCCACGCCACTCAACAATCATTTGCTGACCAATTTCAAGTTTGCTAATGTCAACGTCAATAGGCGCACCTGCAGCCTGGGCTTTTGCACTTGGCAACATTGAGGTAACAAAAGGAACGGCAACAGCTGCAGAACC
>JAUXFA010000088.1 GCA_030620285.1 Piscirickettsiaceae bacterium | reverse complement strand
AGTATCTTCTGCAACTTTTGCAGCAGCGCACACTTGTTGTGCACGAGTAAGACCAATACCGTAAATAGCGGTTAACGCTATTACAGTATGCTTTTGAACAGGAACGTTTATTCCAGCAATACGAGCCATTGAGCTACCCTAATCCTTCAATAGTGAACCGAGAATTATAACATACAAATTCTTGGTCCAACAATACATTAATTTACTTAATACCTAACTAACCTTGGCGTTGTTTATGACGTGCTTCTTTACAGATCACACGTAAAACACCACGACGCTTAACAACTTTACAGTTGCGGCATATCTTTTTTACTGATGCTTGTACTTTCATCGGTTTTCTCCAACTAAATCTTATATATGGATTGCTATCTACTGGCCTAAAAAGCCTGACATTCCACTATTATTTTTGCCTGATTTTTTCATCAAACTTTCATACTGTTGTGACATCATGTGTGATTGCACTTGTGATACAAAGTCCATCACCACGACCACGATAATCAATAATGATGTACCACCAAAGTAAAATGGCACACTCCAATAAAGAATTAAAAACTCAGGCAATAAACACACTGATGTTATGTAGATGGCACCGGCCAAAGTTAAACGACCCATAATGCTATCGATATATTTTACTGTTTGCTCACCCGGTCTAATTCCAGGAATAAAAGCACCTGATTTCTGCAAGTTTTCAGCTGTATCCTTCGGATTAAAAACCAATGCCGTATAAAAGAAACAGAAGAAGATAATAGCAAGCGCATACGACATCACGTATAACGGTTGGCCGGGCGACATTAATGTCGAAATATCTTGCAGCCATCCCATACCGGTACTACTACCAAACCAACCTGCAATCGTCGCTGGGAATAAAATAATACTCGATGCAAAAATCGGTGGTATTACCCCAGCCATATTCAACTTCAATGGCAAATGCGTTACTTGACCAGCCATCATTTTTCGGCCTTGTTGGCGTTTCGCATAATGCACCGGAATACGTCTTTGAGCACGCTCCACAAAGACCACAAAGGCTGTTACCGCTAACGCTAAAATAATGAGCGTAATCACTAAAAAGGTATGTATTTGACCCGTACGGGCAAGCTCTAATGTACCACCTATCGCAGCTGGCAACCCAGCGACAATACCTGCAAAGATAATCAATGAAATACCGTTACCAATACCTCGTTCAGTAATTTGTTCGCCTAACCACATTAAGAACATAGTGCCCGTAACTAATGTAATAACAGTGACCAACCGGAATGCCATACCAGGATCAATAACAACACCAATACCCGCAGCGCTTTGACTCTCCAATGCAATCGAAATACCTAATGCTTGGAATGTCGCTAATACTAAGGTACCGTACCGTGTGTATTGAGTAATCTTACGTTTACCTGCCGCACCTTCTTTTTTATACTGGGCAAGCTTAGGATGAACCACACTTAATAACTGCATAATAATCGATGCAGAAATATATGGCATAATACCTAAAGCAAACACTGATAACCGTGATAATGCGCCACCTGAAAACATATTAAACATGTCCAGGATAGTGCCTTTTTGCTGATCAAACATGACTGCTAATGCAGCCGGATCAATTCCTGGAACAGGAATAAAGGTTCCCATTCGATAAACAAGCAAAGCACCCAACACAAAGAGTAGCCGAGCTTTTAACTCTGCAAACTTTCCGCCTGCCGCTGGTAATGCATTTTGTTTATTATCAGCCACTAGATTAGTCTTCTACTTTACCGCCGGCAGCTTCAATCGCTTTTTGAGCGCCCGCTGTCACAGCAAGACCTTTTACAGTCACGGCTGTTGTAATGTCACCTGATGCAATTA
The DNA here is from genome assembly GCA_030620285.1 of Piscirickettsiaceae bacterium. Classification (GTDB taxonomy): domain Bacteria; phylum Pseudomonadota; class Gammaproteobacteria; order Nitrosococcales; family Methylophagaceae. Next base: position 4,031 of record JAUXFA010000088.1, on the reverse strand, counting down.
CTTTTGCACGTAATGTATTGTCTGACACTGCGCCAACGGCTTTCAGTGCTAACAAATCGACCACATCACCTTCAATATTGGCAATCACATCAAGACGAACTTCTGCCGTCGTTGCTGCTTTACGTGATCTAAAACCAACTTTAGGTAAGCGACGTTGTAAAGGTTGTTGACCACCCTCAAAACCACGTTTACTAAAACCACCTGAACGAGATTTTTGACCTTTATGGCCTCGGCCACATGTTTTACCTAAACCTGAGCCAATACCTCGGCCAACACGTTTAGCTGTTTTTTTAGCGCCTGGTGTAGGAGCAATAGTATTCAAGTACATCTTATACTTCCTCAACCTTTAATAGATAAGACACGTGATTAATCATGCCTCTATTTTCAGGTGTATCAATAACAACCGCGCTGCTGCCTGTTTTTCTTAAACCTAGACCTGCAACACATGCTTTATGTTTGGCTAAACGACCAATGGTGCTTTTAACCAATGTAACTTTTAATTTAGATTGAGATGCCATTTTTATTATTCCATGATCTCAGCAACTGTCTTACCGCGTTTGGCAGCAACTGCTTCTGGGTTATTCATATCTGACAAACCTTTGATCGTTGCACGAACAACGTTTAAAGGGTTTGTTGAACCGATAGACTTGGCTAAAACATTGTGAACACCAACCGCATCGAATACCGCACGCATCGCACCACCGGCAATGACACCGGTACCATCTGATGCTGGCTGCATATAAACTTTTGCCGCACCATAACGAGATGTCACTGCATGTTGCAGAGTGTGGCCATCTAAAGAGACAGTTTGTAAGTTCTTTCTTGCTTCATCCATTGCTTTTTGGATAGCAACCGGAACTTCACGTGCTTTACCTTGACCGAAACCTACTCGACCTTCACCGTCACCAACTACAGTCAGTGCAGAAAAACCAAATACGCGACCACCTTTTACAACTTTGGCTACCCGACGGATACCAACTAGTTTTTCAACCATGCCATCAGATGGGCCTTGTTGTTGACGTTGATCATTTTGTGCCATGTGATAATACCTTTAAAATTAAAACTGCAAGCCGTTCTCACGAGCAGCTTCAGCTAATGCTTTAACTCTGCCGTGATATTTAAAACCAGAACGGTCAAATGCTACATCCGTTATGCCTTCACCAGCGGCACGTAAAGCAATCGCCTTACCAACTGCTGCTGCTGCATCTGCATTACCACTATTTTTCAAGTCTTTTTTAACGTCAGCATCTAAAGTGGATGCGGATGCAATCACTTTTGAACTGTCGTGCATAATGACTTGTGCATAAATGTGACGTGGTGTTCTATGAACTGTTAAACGGTATGCTTCAAGCTCTTTAATCTTTGCTCTTGAACGTACCGCTCTACGTAAACGTGAATTCTTCTTATTCATTGTTCAGCCTAATTATGATTTCTTAGCTTCTTTGCGAGCAACATACTCATCAGCGTAACGAACACCTTTACCTTTATAAGGTTCTGGTGGACGGTAAGCGCGAATATCTGCCGCAACCTGGCCAACTACTTGTTTATCTGCACCCGCCACAACAATTTCAGTTTGACTTGGTGTTTCGATTTTAATACCTTCTGGCACAACGTACTGTACTGGATGAGAGAAACCGAGCGTTAAGTCAAGTTTACTACCTTGAGCTTTCGCACGATAACCAACGCCAACAAGCGTCAGTTTCTTTTCAAAACCTTGACTCACACCCATAACCATATTGTTCAACAAAGCACGAGTAGTGCCCGCCAATGCAACAGATTGTTTGGCAGCGCTACGCGCTGACGTTTTTAACGTTGACCCTTCTTGTATCACTTCAACATCAGCATGAATACTGCGTGTCAAAGTGCCTTTAGTGCCCTTAATAGAAACTTCACTACCGTTGAGTGAAACTTCTACGCCTGCCGGTATTTCTACTGGCGCATTAGCAATACGTGACATTCTATAATCTCCAAATACTAACTAGCTGACAGCACACAGGACTTCACCGCCCTGGCCAAGTGATCTTGCTTTACGATCAGTCATTACACCTTGTGATGTCGATACAATCGCCACACCAAGACCTGCAATAATTTTCGGTATATCACCAGCTGCTTTATAGACACGTAAACCAGGTCGGCTTACACGATCAATTTGTGAAATAACGGCTTTCCCTTCAAAGTACTTCAATGCAATTGAAAGCACAGGTTTACCATCTACATCACTTACATTATGTGCAGAAATATAGCCTTCGTCTTCTAGCACTTTAGCAATACTCACTTTCACCTTAGATGAAGGCATTGAAACGTCAGTTTTATTTGCTTGCTGTGCATTACGAATGCGGGTTAGCATATCTGCAATCGGGTCTGTCATACTCATTTTATTCTAGCTCCACAATATCTATTTGGTTTACCAGCTAGCCATTACTAGGCCAGGGATATCACCTTTCATTGCGTGTTCACGCAATTTGTTTCTAGACAATCCAAACTTACGGTAAAAACCATGTGGACGGCCAGTTATGTTGCAACGGTTTCTCATGCGAACTGAACTTGAGTTCCGAGGTAATGCATGAAACTTTTTAGAGGCTTCTTGACGCTCTTCAAATGAAAGAGACATGTCAACAATTTGCTTCTTCAACTCCGCACGCTTTACTGCATATTTTTTTACCATTTTTGCGCGTTTAATTTCGCGATTAATCATGCTGCGTTTAGCCATAACTTATTCCATCCAACCTATATTTATTTTCTAAAAGGGAATTTAAATGCTGACAACAATGCATGTGACTCTTCTGCATTTTTAGCTGTCGTTGTAATAGTAATATCCATCCCTCTTAACTTATCAATTTTGTCATACTCAATTTCAGGGAAGATAATTTGTTCTTTAACGCCCATACTATAATTACCTTGCTTGTCGAAAGATTTCGGGTTTAAACCACGAAAGTCACGAGTACGAGGGATAGAGATAGTGATCAAGCGATCTAGAAAATCATACATACGTTCTGAACGAAGTGTGACTTTACAGCCTACTGGCCATCCTTCACGCAACTTAAAGCCCGCAATTGATTTCTTTGCTTTGGTGATCACAGCTTTCTGACCGGAAATCTTTTCCATATCAGCCACTGCACTTTCTAATACTTTCTTATCAGTTAATGCTTCACCCACACCCATATTAAGAGTGATCTTGGTAACTCTAGGTACTTCCATAACTGATTTATAGCCAAACTGCTCTACTAGCTGCTTGACTACAGTATCACGATAAAAATCTTTTAATCTGCTCACTGTATTTACCTAATTCGTCGCTTACGCGCCAACAACTTCGCCATTTGATTTAAACACGCGAACTTTACGGCCATCATCTAAAATTTTAAAACCAACCTTATCGCCTTTTCCTGTTTCAGGATTGAGCAATGCTAGGTTTGAACCATCAATAGGCATTTCTTTTTCAAGGATGCCTCCAGCCGCGCCTAGTGCAGGATTTGGTTTTGTGTGTTTTTTAACAAGATTAATACCTTGCACCAAGAACTTACCTTCTTTTCCTGGATTCAGAATCTCACCTTGTTTACCACGATCTTTACCAGCTGTAACAACAACTTGATCGCCTTTTTTTAATCTTTCCATCTCAGCAATTCCTAACTTATAGCACTTCAGGCGCTAATGAAATAATCTTCATAAACTTCTCACCGCGAAGCTCACGAGTCACTGGGCCAAAGATACGAGTACCAATTGGTTGAAGTGCAGCATTGAGTAAAACTGCTGCATTACCGTCAAAGCGAATAAGCGAACCATCCGGCCGACGAACACCTTTACGTGTTCTAACAATCACAGCGTTATGCACTTCACCCTTTTTCACTTTACCGCGAGGCGCCGCTTCTTTAATAGTGACTTTAATCACGTCACCGATCCCAGCATAACGGCGGTGCGAACCACCCAATACTTTGATACATTCCATGCGTTTAGCACCGCTGTTATCCGCGGCATCTAGACTACTTTGCATTTGAATCATTGTCTAAACTCCAATATAACCAGTTGCGCTACTT
>JAUXFA010000091.1 GCA_030620285.1 Piscirickettsiaceae bacterium | reverse complement strand
CTATAGCACAAATCGTCATAATCGAATGACAAAATACTATCCTAATTAATTGATAACCAAGGAGTTCATGTGTCTTCACCCTTATGGGAAAAATGCTTATCCCATCTTGAAGGGGAGCTATCCGCACAACAGCTGAACACATGGTTACGTCCATTACAGGCTATTCAAACTGATGATAACCTACGATTATTAGCGCCAAATCCCTATGTTCAAGCATGGGTTCAAGAACAACTGGAACAAAAAATTAATACTTTGGTCGACAAATTAACGCAAGGAAAAATCACCACGGTACCCATCGAAGTCGGCACTAAATTAGTAGAAGAGCCAAGCAAAAGTGGCTATTCGCCGCGGCAATCCAGAAAAGTCAATTCTAATGCGGCGCCCGCGGCTGGTAGCCCGATCAATCCTTTATTTACCTTTGATTCTTTTGTCGAAGGAAAATCCAATCAAATAGCGCGGGCAGCATCATTACATGTTTCCGAAGCGCCGGGCACAAGTGGCTACAATCCACTCTTTCTCTATGGCGGAACCGGCCTGGGGAAAACCCATTTAATGCTTGCTGTTGGCAATGCCATCTTGAAGAAAAACCCCAAAGCTCGGGTAATGTATCTTTCTTCTGAACGTTTTGTACAAGATATGATTACCGCATTACGCAATAATGTTATCGATCAATTCAAAGCACATTATCGTAGTGCTGATGCACTGCTTATTGACGACATTCAATTTTTTGCCAAAAAAGAGCGCTCTCAGGAAGAATTTTTTTACACCTTTAATAGCCTCCTTGAAGGACAGAAACAAATTATTTTAACCTGCGATCGTTTCCCCAAAGAAATGGAAAACCTAGATGAACGTCTGCAATCACGTTTAGGTTGGGGGCTCACCGTTGCCATTGAACCGCCTGAACTTGAAACTCGCGTCGCTATTTTAATCCAGAAAGCCCACCAAAATTTAGTAACACTACCTGATGATGTCGCCTTTTTTGTTGCTAAACGTATTAAATCTAATGTGCGTGATCTTGAAGGAGCATTGCAACGAATTCTAGCTTATTCACGCTTTACCAATCAGCCCTTATCAATTGATATAGCTCAAGAAGCATTAAAAGATCTACTCGCACTCCATCAAAAATTAGTCACCTTAGAAAGTATTCAAAAAACAGTCGCTGAATATTACAAAATTCGGGTATCGGATCTATTATCTAAAAAACGGACACGTTCTATTGCTCGACCCCGCCAATTAGCAATGGCATTGGCTAAAGAATTAACCAATCACAGCCTACCTGAAATTGGCGAAGCCTTTGGTGGCCGAGACCATACCACCGTATTACATGCTTGTCGTAAAATAGTAGAGCTTAGAGAAACAAATAGCCGTATTGAAGAAGATCACCGCAACCTTTCCCAAACTTTATCACGCTAATCGAGAAACTAACCATGCAGTTTACAGTCAGCCAAGAAACTATTGTCCGCCCATTACAATTGGTATGTAGCATCGTTGAACGCCGTGCTACCTTACCTATTTTATCGACGATTTTGTTGCGCGCACACGGCAATCAATTAGCCATGACCAGTACAGACATGGAACTGGAAATGATCGCAACACTGCCGGTAGCCGTTGAACAAGAAGGCAAAACAACCGTATCGGCGCGTAAATTTCTTGATATTTGTCGGGCACTTCCGAGCAATGCAACAATTAGCTTCAAAGCACAAGACAATAAAGCAGTCGTGCGTGCTGGCAAAAGTCGATTTTCACTTTCAACGCTTCCTAGCGAAGACTTCCCTGATAGTGAAGGAGCTAACTACATTGATGAAATTAGTCTACCTCAGGCAGCACTAAAATCATTACTTGATGAAACTAGTTTTGCGATGGCAAGCCAAGATGTACGTTATTACCTAAATGGTTTGTTATTAGAGCGTGAACAAAGTACTTTGCGCACTGTCGCTACCGATGGTCATCGCTTAGCACTAGGGAGCTTGACAACGGCAACACCTGTGTCAGAGAAAAATAGCATTATCGTACCGCGTAAAGCCATTCTTGAACTCGGCCGCTTATTAAATGACAATGATGACAATGTAACGGTCGCCTTTAGTGCTCAGCAAATCAAAATTGAATTAACGGATTTACATTTCACTTCCAAATTGATTGATGGCCAATTCCCTAACTACGACCGGGTTATCCCCTTAGGCGGTGATAAAGAAGTGATCGCTGATCGAGTACAACTACAACAAGCCCTATCTCGTGCAAATATCCTATCAAGCGATAAACATCGCAGTGTCCGCATTAACCTTGAGGCCGGCTTATTGAAAGCAACCGTCATCAATCAGGAACAAGAGTCCGCCGAAGAAGAAATTAGTGTCGACTATCAAGGAGCCTCTCTTGAGATCGCTTTTAATAATGCCTATCTGCTCGATCTACTTAATGCAATACCAGAAGAAAAAGTGAAATTGGTATTTAGTGATGATAATAGCAGCGTATTAATCACCCCAGTTAATGACAAATCAGAACGGCAATATGTTGTTATGCCAATGCGATTATAAGGCCGCCACAGGAGCTTAATGATGGCAGGAGGATGGTCACGAGATGGCGCGGTACAAGATCAAATAGATGCCAGCATCGAAGATGCAGTAAAACTCGCTAGAAGCCAATTACCGCAAGGTGAAAGCTTAGCATTCTGTGAAGAATGTGATAATGAAATTCCTGAAGCGCGCCGCCAAGCAATTCTCGGGGTACGCCTTTGTGTCCAATGTCAAAGCGAGCTGGATAAACAGCAGGCAACGCACAATAGTTATAACCGTCGCGGCAGCAAAGATAGTCAGTTACGGTAAAAGCTTAAAGTCCCAAATAAAATCTTTGCACGAAAAGTATTTTTTGGCAGGACAAGGAATAAAGAGTCGAAAAAGCACAGCTTACTAGTGTAAGTGAACATTTTGAGATTGCTTTTGACGCTGTCATGGCAAAAAAGACAAAGCGTGGAAAGATTTTCTAGTGTTTTAATTCACCCATAACAACCTTATCTTCAGTCACTTTCTGAACCACATCTAAATAATAATCATCTCTAAAGTCATCAATCACTTTTTTTGCATGAAGTTGATCAACACCACTACCTAGCAAGATCTCTTCGGTTAATCGCAAACTTGTTTCCAGTGTTTCAGACACTGTTGTTGTCGCTCCTTGACTAACCAAATCAGCACAATGATGTCGGTCTTTAGCTCTAGCATGGATAGGCACATCTGAATAATGTTGGCGTACTAAAGGTACTAAACGATCAAAATTATCTGGATCATCTAATGCAATAACAATCATTTTTGCATGTCCGGCCCCTGCCGCTTGCAATACCTTTACATTACTTGCATCACCAAAGAAAACAGGAAATCCTTGGTCTCGCGCTTTTTGCACCCTGTTTTGGCTCAAGTCAATGGCAACATAGGCGACATCAGCAGCACTTAATATTGCACCTATCCGTGCGCCAACACGGCCAAACCCAGCCAAAATAATATGGCCTGAATTTTCATCAACAAACTCCGTGTACAACCCACTCTCTTCTTTTTTAGATGTGTGAAACACCTGCAGTAATACATTGACCAATTTCACGACGAAGGGTGTCAACGCCATTGTAAATGCAATAATTAAGGTGAGCATCTGTGCCAGATGGACTTCTAACACCCCCACTACAGCCGCAAAACCAAACATAACAAAACCAAACTCACCACTTTGAGAAAGTAAAATTGCTGTTTGGGTTGAGACATCATGTCGAGTACCACTAGCTCGAGCTAACCAATAGGTTATAAATGATTTTATCAGCATCAAGCCCATTGTTAACCCAAAAATAACCCAGAATTTATTGATTAATAAACTAAAATCAACACCCATTCCCACGGTCATAAAAAAAAGACCTAATAAAATTCCCCGAAACGGCAATATATCCGCTTCAATTTGATGCCTATACTGCGAGTCCGCTAACATGAGTCCTGCTAAAAATGCACCTAAAGCCATGGACAAACCAACGGATTCCATAATCCATGCCACACCTAATACCAGCAATACTGCAGCAGCAATAAAGACCTCTGGATCTTGGCTTATTACAACCTTACTTAAAAAAGGATTTAATAAATAATGTCCTGCTAGCAACAACAACACAATAGTGCCCAATGCGTAAAGAAAGTTATGGCCTTCAGTTGCTACACTAGCATCGCTTCCCGCCAGCACCGATATCAAGGCTAATAAAGGCACAACAGCAAGATCCTGCATCAGTAGAATTGAAAAGACCCTTCGGCCCATTGGCGTTGAAATACCGCCTCGTTCCGCAAGTAACTGCAAGCAGAATGCAGTGGATGAAAGAGCCAAACCAAAACCGATAATAATCGCACTTTGATGACTCACTCCCAGCCAAACGGATATTCCATATAAGACCGCAGCGGTAATCAATAATTGGCCTAATCCTAGCCCAATAACCAAATGTCGCATCTGCCATAATTTTTCTGGCTTTAGTTCAATTCCGAGGATAAAAAGCAGGAAAACAACACCAAATTCGCCTAAGTGTCGAATCTCATCGACTTCGGTGATAATGCCAAGCCCCCATGGCCCAAGAATAGCACCCGCCGTTAAATATCCAAGAATAGCACCTAAGCGGAGAGCATGAAAAAGAGGCACGATAATGACCGTTGCAAGTAGCAATGCCAATATATCAATTAGGTAGTTAGCACTTGCTCCGCTCATCGTAATATCAAATAAAATCAGTTATTAACTGATGATTTCATTTTGTGACAGCATAAGAGACAAACCTTGCTGATAAGCCGCTGCTACTTGTGATTCTTTACCTTCTGCTGCTAGCACCTCTGCCAATACTTGATATGTTTCACCTCGGGGGCCATGTTTAATACTTGCTCGCAAATATTCTTCTGATTTTGCCCATAGCCTATTGAGTTTTGCCAACCGGCCTAATGTCAGTAATAACCATGGATTATTGCCATGCTTTACCAACCATTTTTCGGCTTTGGCCAATTGTGGTAAAGAGCCTCCTTGAACCGCGGTTCCATAGAGGTAAACCAAGCCATCGCTCCATTGTTTTTGTAAAAAGTCTTCAATCAAACTACTGGCTGATTCCGATTCATTCTGCCGGATTAACCCGGAAACATAGGTCGTCAACATTTGTTCTGATTGTCTCACTTTTGATGATGCTTGCTGCCAAATTGTAGTCATCTCTTGCCAGTCGCCAAGGGCAAGTGCATTTTGCAATTGACCAACGGATGCATCTACGGATAAGGTTTTTACATCTGAAGAAGCTAGGACGCGACGTTTCCTCAAATCTGGCAAAACCTCTTGCACATCTTGCCATTGCTGCATATCTGAATATAATTGCTGCAATAATTGTAAAACATAAGGATGTTTCGGCGACACTTCACGCAATTGCTGCAAGGTTGCCAATGCCTGTTCTTTTTGATTGGCCGCTAATTGCAACTCGGCCTGAACAACACCCACAGCGACATCCGCCCCTGAGGTCGTTTCATGTGCCAATCGGAGATAATTATCTCGCCGTTCAGAGGAATTTTGTTTTTGTGCCGCTCTTGCCGCCGCTAAATAATGCAATAATGGCGTTTCACTATTGCTAGCATGTCTTAAGAGCAAACGTTCGGCCTCTGCCCACCGTCCTTCTTCTAAAGTGATTAAGCCCTTAGTGAGCGCTTGCCCTGCCCGATGGTGACGCCGTGCTAAATTCCAAGCTGCCAATTTTTTTGGCGTTTGTTAAGTCGGGTCGTAGCCATGTCGTT
>JAUXFA010000044.1 GCA_030620285.1 Piscirickettsiaceae bacterium | reverse complement strand
GTGGTCTTGATAGTCTTGGACTTCAGAATTGTAAGTAAGGAATTATAGAAAATGAAATTAAAACAACTACTTTTATCGGGATTAGTATTAGTCAGTGCTTCAGCATGGGCTGATCCTACCTATCGATTATTTGTGACTAATGAAAAGAGCAATACGGTCAGTGTTATTGACTCACGTACCGGTGAAGTTGAAACCACATTAGAGATTGGCGACCGCCCACGAGGTATTGGTTTGTCTCCAGATCACAAAACGCTTTATGTAGCATTGAGTGAAGAGAATGCCATTGCAATGGTCGATGTTGCTAGTTTGGAAATACTAGGAAAATTAGCAGCGGGAGAAGATCCTGAAACATTCGATATCCATCCAAATGGCAATTTGTATTTATCGAATGAAGATGATGCAAAAGCAACAGTGATTAACCCAACTACAGGTGAAATACTTCACGAAATTAGAGTGGGTTTGGAACCAGAAGGTGTCGCGGTCTCTCCTGATGGCAGTATTGTTTTAGTGACTAGTGAGTCAACTAATATGGTACATGTGATTGAAACTGAAACTCATAAAGTTGTGGCTAATATTCTTGTTGCTGCTCGACCTCGTGGTTTAGCATTTAATAGTGATGGCAGTCGTGCATATGTCAGTAGTGAAATTGGTAATGAAGTAGCAATTATCGACGTCGAGAAACGCAAAATCATTAAGAAAGTAGTTGTAGATTTAGCTAAATCAAAACCAATGGCATTGGTATTAAGCCCTGATGATGAAACGATCTATATGACAACAGGTCGGGCATCGAAAGTAGCCATGTTAGATGCTGAAACATTGGAACTCAAATCAACCGCAGATGTGGGCAAGCGTGTTTGGGGTGCAGTGTTAAGCCGTGATGGTTCAACGCTTTATACTGCTAATGGCGTCAGCCATACGGTTTCGGTAGTGGATACGGCGACTAGTAAATCGATAATGGAAATTGAAGTGGGAAGCTTTCCTTGGGGGTTAGCACTTGACGACTGATTTTTAAAACACTATTTCAACATTATTAAACCCGATGGTGAATCAATCACTATCGGGTTTTTTATTGCCTTAATACTTTGTTGTTAAACACTGACACGGTATGATGGGATCATGAATATTGCAATGCGATTTATTGATATTTGCCTGTTTAAGGCCGGACCGGCTGATGTGCCATCCTCTCACTGGTTATTGAAATTAACATTACTGATTTATTTCATATTGGGCGTAGCGGCCAGTCGGCTTGATAGTGCGTGGGATGTCAGTTTGTTCACCAGTTTGATCGATGTATTAGTGATGATGGCTTTTGTTTGGTTGCTATTAAGTTTTCGGGGCCTGCAAGCACGATATAAACAAACATTAACGGCCATGGCGGGTACAGGAAGTTGTATCGGAATTGTTGGTATTCCGGTATTGGTATTATTTTATCAAATGAGCGAACAAGATCGTTTATACAATTACGCTATGTTGTTGTTGATTGCGGTCATGTTCTGGAGTTTGATGGTGACATCACATATTTTTCGAACAGCATTAGAAATTAAACCGAGTTTGGCGGCGGTGTTAACGCTTGCTTATACCATTTTGTCACTGCTTGCCGTTGGTTTGGCTATTTCTGGAGTGGCATAAATGCATATTCATATTCTTGGTATTTGTGGCACTTTTATGGGTGGAGTTGCATTGTTAGCTCGCTCATTAGGGATGACGGTTTCGGGTAGCGATGCCAATGTTTATCCGCCGATGAGTGATCAATTAATTGCTGCCGGTATTGAGTTACAACAAGGATATTTACCCGAACACTTAGATCCTGCCCCTGATTTGGTGGTGATGGGCAATGCGATGGCACGCGGTAATCCCGCGGTTGAATATGTGCTTAATAAAGGGTTGCCTCATATATCCGGCCCACAATGGCTAGCAGACTATGTATTGAAAGATCGTTGGGTGCTGGCAGTATCAGGAACACATGGTAAAACAACTACCAGTAGTTTATTAGCATGGATTTTGGAAGATGCCGGTATGTCCCCTGGTTTTTTAATTGGTGGTGTACCGGGTAATTTTGGTGAGACCGCGCGGTTAGGCGATACGCCATTTTTTGTGATCGAAGCCGATGAATATGACACTGCTTTTTTTGATAAGCGTTCCAAGTTTATTCATTATCATGCGCGAACTTTAGTGGTGAATAATTTAGAATTTGACCATGCCGATATTTTTGATGATTTAGCGGCTATTCAAAAACAATTCCATCATCTTATTCGTACTATTCCTTCAGAAGGTTTACTCATTACACCTTCCCATGTCGAAGCCATTGATGATGTGATCAGAATGGGCTGTTGGACACCACAACAAACAATCGGTCTTAATGAGGGGCAATTACGGGCCCAAAATATAGCTGGCGATGGCAGTCAGTTTGATGTGGCTTTTGATGGTGATACAGTCAGCGCTGTTAACTGGTCAATGTTGGGTATGCATAATGTTAGTAATGCATTAGCCGCTATTGCAGCAGCGAGACATGTGGGTGTTAGTTTTGAACATAGTTGTGATGCCTTAAGTCGATTTAAAGGCATCAAACGGCGGATGGAGTTGCGTGGTGAAGAGCAGGGAGTGAAAGTCTATGATGACTTTGCCCATCATCCTACTGCAATTGAAACAACTATTAATGGTTTGCGAGCCAATATTGGTGCTCGTAAGTTAATTGCTATTTTAGAGCCGCGCTCAAATACCATGAGAATGGGTGTGCATCAGAAAACATTAGCAGATTCCCTACAAGCAGCTGATCAAGTGATCTTATTTGAAGACCAAGCCTTAGACTGGTCATTATCAGATGTGCAGCAGCAGCTAGGGGATAAGGCTACTATTACAGATAGTATTGATGCCATTGTCGAACGTATTGCTAGCGAGGCCAAAGCTGGTGATGAAATATTGATAATGAGTAATGGTAGTTTTGGCGGCATACATCAGCGAGTATTAACCGCATTGGCAGAACGATGATAGATAGTAAACAGATTGCATTAGCCTTTACTGGCGCTTCGGGCGCAGCCTATAGTCAACGATTATTGCAAGTATTGTTAGAACAAGAGTTTACAGTGCACTTAATGATTTCAGCAGCAGCACGGATTGTCTTTGCTGATGAGTTAGATTGGTCTCTTCCTGCCAGAGCCAGTGATGTCCATAAAATGTTGGTAGCTGAATTTCAATGCGCTCCAGACTTGTTAAAAGTTTATGGTGAGCAACAATGGAGTTCGCCATTAGCGAGTGGTTCACATCGTGTCGCCACCATGATTGTATGCCCTTGTACCATGGGTACATTATCCTCAATAGCCTGTGGTAGTAGTGATAATCTTATTAATCGCGCAGCGGATGTGATGATTAGAGAAAGCCGTAAGTTGATTTTGTTGCCGAGAGAAACCCCATTTTCGGCCATTCATTTAGAGAATATGTTGAAGTTATCTCGCATTGGCGTCTGTATTTTACCGCCTAATCCAGGCTTTTATTTCAAACCTCAGCAGATATCCGATATTGTTGATTTCGTGGTTGCGCGGATATTGGACCAAGCCAATATTGAACATCAGCTAGCACCACGATGGGGCGAATGATAGGTTTTTGAACAGTGAGTTATTTTTAAAGTTGAGTATGAGATTTTTACACGATAGGTATTTTTTATCAGGATAAGGCGAAAAAAGTCGAAAAAGCGCAGTTTACTAATGTAAATGAGTATTTTAAGGCTATTTTCAACGCTATAGTGATGGAAAAGACGACTCGTGAAAAGTCTTAGTATAATACTAAGGTATTAAATAGTTGGAACAAAATAATGTCAGATATTGAAATCGCACAACAAGCAACAATGGAAGAAATTATTCCTCTTGTTAAACAACGCCTTGGTTTAGATCCACAAAAACTTGACCCTTATGGTCGATATAAAGCCAAAGTATCACTTGATGTGATGGATGATTTGGCAGATAAAGCCGATGGCAAATTAATACTTGTTACCGCTGTTAGCCCAACGCCTGCCGGTGAGGGCAAAACCACGACAACTATTGGTCTAAGCGATGCCTTAAATCGCATTGGTAAAGACTCTATGGTTTGTGTGCGTGAACCTTCAATGGGACCTTGTTTTGGCATGAAGGGCGGTGCAGCGGGTGGTGGTTATGCTCAAGTTGTGCCGATGGAAGATATTAATCTGCACTTCACGGGTGATTTACATGCTATTGGTGCAGCTCATAACTTATTATCAGCGATGATTGACAATCATATTCACCATGGCAATGCTTTGGATTTAGATGTTCGTAAAATCACTTGGGGACGAGTGATGGATATGAATGATCGCGCCCTGCGTGACATTACTGTTGGTTTAGGCGGTACACCCAATGGATTTCCTCGCCAAGATGGTTTCGATATTGTAGTGGCATCAGAAGTGATGGCAATCTTTTGTTTATCAAACTCAATTAAAGAGTTGAAGGAACGTTTGGGTAATATCCTGATTGGTTATTCACGAGATGGCAGGGCACGATTAGCCAAAGATTTAAAAGCCCACGGTGCAATGGCAACCTTGCTCAAAGAAGCATTAAAACCAAACTTAGTACAAACATTAGAAAATAATCCGGCCTTTGTGCATGGTGGCCCATTTGCCAATATTGCCCACGGCTGTAATTCGGTTATTGCCACTAAAATGGCACTTAAAATGACGGATTATGTGATCACCGAAGCAGGCTTTGGTGCTGACTTAGGTGCTGAGAAGTTTATTGATATTAAATGTCGTAAAGCGGGTATCAAACCCGATATGGCAGTGATTGTCGCCACAGTAAAAGCGTTGAAATATCATGGTGGTGTTGAATTTAAAGACTTAGCCAATGAAGATTTGCAAGGCTTAGAACGTGGCATGGCGAATTTGAAACGTCATCTTAGTAATATGCAAGATCAGTTTAATTTGCCGTGTATTGTGGCGATTAATCATTTTGTGCAAGATACCGATGCCGAAATTGAATTAGTCAAAATGACAGTTGAATCTTATGGTGCTAAAGCCGTTGTTGCTAAACATTGGGCAGATGGTGGTGCCGGTGCTGAAGACTTGGCTCAAGCAGTAGTGACCATGTTGGATCAAACCACATCTGAATGTCAGTTCCTTTACTCTGATGATCAACCGTTATGGGACAAGATTACAGCGGTCGCCACCAAGACCTATGGTGCTAGTGAAGTGGTTGCCGATAAACGTGTATTAAAGAAAATCGCGTCGTATAGTGAAACTCATAGTCATATTCCGGTGTGCATGGCAAAAACGCCGTATTCCTTTAGCAGTGACTTAAGTTTACGTGGTGCACCAGAAGGCCATACCCTGGCAATACGTGATGTACGTTTATCGCGTGGTGCAGAGTTTATGGTGGTATTGTGTGGCGATATTATGACTATGCCAGGCTTACCTAAAACACCTGCGAGTGAACGAATTGATATTAGTGGTAGTGGTGAGATTAGTGGATTGTTTTAATAGATCGTAGTGTTGTTTATTGTTGGGGTTCGCCAGCTCAACCCAACTTACATTTATCTGTTTAATTTGCTCGGTGCTTTTTAATTAGATCATAAGCCACCTGAATTTCTTGTGCTTGTTTGGTGGCAACGGCAATCATATCTTCGGGTAGGCCTTGGCCAATTAATTTATCGGGATGATATTGGCTCATTAATTTACGGTAAGCACGTTTGATCTGTTGGTCGGTATTATCTTTGCTGACACCTAAGGCTTTATAAGCATCTTCTATTGCATTGGCAGACTGTGTTTGGTCGCTGGCAAAGTGTGATTGGTTGAGCACCATATCAAGTAATTGTTTAAATTGTGCATCGCTATAGCCTAAACGATTGGCTATTTTTTCAAGCAAGGCTTGTTCTGAGGAATCAATTTTGCCATCGGCTAAGGCGATGACGATCAAATACATTAATAAGGCTTGTTTTAAGTTGAGTGTCTGCCCACAGGTATCCATAAATTGGTCTAAGGTGTTGCTAATATCAAAGTCGCCAGCCGAGCCACGTTTAAATTGGGTAATAGCCTGTTGGCGATGTTCTGATGACATGCCCATTTGTTTAATGAACTGTTCAACATGGTTGATTTCATCTTTGGATATATGGCCATCAGCTTTGGCTAATTTGCCCATTAAGACAAATACCGTTTCGAGGAAAACCTCCCTACGATGGCCGGTGCCTAGCGGGTTAATACCTCCCAGCCCATAATCTCGCGCGCGGTCAATACTGCTACCAATTAAATAGCCAATAAAAGCACCAAAGAAGCCACCAAAGAAATAGCCGAGTAAGACCGCAATAAATTTATACATGTTAGTTATTTTTACCGTGACTAAATGAGTTTAGTCTGTAGAAGTGAAAAGTTAATCAAGCAAACCTTCGATACCTGTATCAAGCTCAAGAATTTTTGTCAGTTTATTAGTGATTTGATCTTCGGTGAAGCCGAGTAGTTGCCATTCTTTTATTGGAAAGTCGGTAATGATGTTTTCATTATCTAGATTTTCAAAACCTGCTTTGCTGATGTAGTGGGCTATAAATACCGCACATGCCGATAATGATATTGTATCGAAAGATGTTGGCTCAGCCGCTTTTTCAACGGTGGAAGCAAGCTCTTCTGGAAACTGCCATTGACGACATAGTTCTGCACAAGCTTGATTGCTGGTAAACCCTAATCGTTGACGCTCACTATTTGCTCGGCTATTACCTTGGTAAATAGCTTCGTCAATATCATTTGCTGCATCATGATTTCCCAAATGAATTAAAATTGTCCCTAATTGGTGGATCAAGCCTGCGGTATAAATCATATCGCTATTGTCTAATTTAGACTCGTCGGCTAGCCATTTTGCATAAGTTGCAGTACGAAAACTATCAAGCCAAAACTCGTTTATATCTAAGCTGGGAATATGAGGCACAGATTCGATAATTCCTGACGTAATCACCAGCTTTCTTAATTCAGAAATTCCTAGTAATACCAGTGCTTGATTTATTGAACCAATCTTGCGCGACAATCCAAAATGCGCTGAATTAACGAGGCGCAATACTTTCATTGAAATAACTTGTTCTTTTTCGACGTCCTTTGCAATATCGTCAAACTCAACATCCGGATTATTAGTATGAGCGATGAGTATTTTTACAATTTCAGGGATACGAGGGATATTGTCAATTTGGTTAAATAATTCCGATATCTTTTGTTGCATTGATGACTTCCTCCGTGATGATGACTTACCATTGTTAGCAGAAATAGACTGCTAAAAAATAGCAAGAAGTTAGTTTTTAGATGAGTCTACCAGACTTAAATAAAGCAAAATACCGCCCCATAACCCAAAAATCCAACTCAGTATTGGGATGCCAGCAATCATCGTTGGCGCGTAACCATCTAAACCCTTGATGATGGCGGCACCAATTACAAAGGCAGCACCACTAATAGCCGCGGCACTTCGGTAACTCGCCGTGCGAACTTCTTGTTGAAGTTTTTTCAAATCTTGCGAAGATAGCTGCATTTTTAGCTTGCCATCTTGAGCTTGTTGGCCAAGTTCATGTAGCATTCGGGGCAATTTGGGTAAAGCTTCTGCCCAATGAGGGGCTTCTTGTTTTAGGTTGTCTAAGGCAGCTTGCCAGCCCATTTTTTCTTGCATCCATTGTTCAAGGATCGGTTTGGCTGTTTTCCATAGGTCAAGTTCGGGATAAAGCTGGCGGCCGAGGCCTTCGATATTCAGTAAGGTTTTTTGCAATAAAACTAATTGTGGTTGTACTTCCATATTAAAACGACTGGCAGTTTGGAATAGTCGTAATAATAATTGACCGAATGATATTTCATTTAAGGGCCGAGCAAAGATGGGTTCACAGACGCTACGAATAGCGGCTTCAAACTCTTCAACTCGGGTGTCTTCTGGCACCCAACCAGATTGCACATGTAGTTCAGCAACACGGCGATAATCGTGATTGAAGAAGGCAAGGAAATTATCAGCAAGATAGCTTTGATCATTGGGTGATAGCGTTCCCATAATGCCAAAGTCAACGGCGATATAACGTGGGTTTTCAGGATCGCTACTGTCGACCATGATATTACCAGGGTGCATGTCGGCATGGAAGAAGCCATGTTTGAAGGCTTGGGTGAAGAATATCTCAACACCGATTTCAGCCAGTTTTTCCAGGTTAATGTTGTTGGCTTTTAACTGTTCAATATCACCAATAGGGATGCCATAAATTCGTTCTTGAACTAGTAGTCTACTTTTAGTGAGTTGCC
>JAUXFA010000084.1 GCA_030620285.1 Piscirickettsiaceae bacterium | reverse complement strand
TATTGACATATACACTAGGGAAAGAGTAATTTTAGTATTGAGATTAAAGGGAGGTAAAGCATTATGACTAATGCAGAGAATTCGGAAGAGGAAAAATATATGGGTGAGGAAAAGCGTAAAGGCGAACGTCGTTCAGGTCACGACCAACGTGACATGATTCGGTTTGAGATTGATAAAGAAGATCGTCGATCAGGCAAGGATCGCAGAGGAAGTGCAACCTCGTGGGGAACGGATAAGCCAGTATAAATAATTGGTTTTAATGGAAAAATCAATAGCCTAAATAGCGTGCTATTTGATAAAAACCGGTACTAATACACCACGCTAAAGTCAGTGGCCAAGCTAATGATAAGGCGGTATACCAAGCTGTCTTGGCTTCGGCACGTAGCGTGGCAATAGTTGCCAAACAGGGTGTATAAATTAGTGTAAACAGCATAAAGCTATAGGCTTGCACCCAGTCTATTTGTTGAGCAATACCTTGCATTAATGATGTGCCTTCTAAGCCATAAATAACCGCTAAAGCACCTATCACAATTTCTTTGGCAACAAATCCAAATATCAATGCTACTGTTAGTTCTGGATTGATGCCTGCAGGTGATAAAATCGGTGATAAGAATTCGCCAATCCATCCTGACCAACTGGCGGCACTTGCGGGTTCAACACCATAGGGCATATTGGTTAATATCCAGACAAGAATGACCCCAATAGTGATGAATTTAGTTGCACGATGTAAGAAATGACTGATTTCATGCCAGCCGCGCAATATCATTTGCCGAAATGTCGGGAAGCGATAGGGTGGTAATTCAAGTGCAAAAGGTTCTTGACTATTGAATTGACCTTTAAATAATAAGGCCGTGAGAATCACAACGGCAAACGTCATTAGATAAAGACTAAATAACACCAGTGGAGCCTGACTTGGTGCAAATAAGGCGGTGGTCATAAAGACAAATACTTGTAATCGTGCACTACAGAGAGAGAAAGGAATAACTAACATAGTCAATAATCGTAAACCACGGCTACGCATGGTTCTGGTTCCCATTAAGGCAGGCACATTACAACCAAAACCCATTAATAACATCACAAAACTACGACCATCTAATCCGAGTCGAGTCATTAATGCATCCATTAAGAATGCTGCTCGGGATAGATAGCCGCTGTCTTCGATAATGGCCATAAATAAAAAGAAGATAATCACAATGGGCACAAAAGAGGCAACGGTAGCGACACCATTAAACACACCTTCTAATAAGAAACTATTTAGCAGTGTAGGCAGGCTTGCGAATAGTGGTGCTAGAGCCAGATCTCGAAAGGCTTCTAATAGCCATGCCACAGCATCTTGTAAAGGAGCGCCAATCGTGTAAACAGCTTCAAACATGAGATACATAACAGCAAAAAATAATGGTAATCCTAACCAGGGATGTAACATTATTTTATCTATCTTTTCCGTAAGAGAATGGCTGGTCTGAATAGGAGCATCGACACTATGGCGAATAATTTGGTCTAATTTATCTTCGACTTGTTGATCTACCGCAAAACCTTTTTCTAAAGAGAGTGTTGCAATAGATTTACTGGTTTGTAATTCAGTTTCTATAAGCTGGTAGGCTTCGCTATAACCTTGACCATATTTAGCACTTAGTAATGTGGTCGGATAGCCTAAGTCTTCACCTAATTTCTGGGTATCAATTGTGATGCCCATATTTTTGGCTTCATCAGCCATATTGAGTAGTAATACCGCAGGCAGTCCTAGAGATTTTAATTGTAACGCCAGTGTTAATTGTCGATCTATTTGTGTTGCATTGGCAACAATAAGAACCAGATCAATGGTGTTATGACAGAGAAAATGTCGGACGACTTGTTCATCATCAGAGAAGCCGTGCAGATCATAAATGCCGGGCAAATCGATTAGTTCAGTCATATCGCCGGCTAAAAGTAGTTTTGCACTCAGTAAATCGACCGTGACCCCCGGCCAGTTAGCTACTTTGGCACTGGCGCCACTCATACGGTTAAATAAGGTTGATTTACCCGCGTTGGGCATGCCAATTAAGGCAATGCGTTTCACATCAGCACTTCAATGTTGTCGGCATCTTGTTGACGTAACATAACTTCGGTATTGCCGAGCTTGAGGTGAAGAGGGCCATTGAAAGGAGCAGTGCGAACAACTTGAATTGGTTTGCCAATGCGAAACCCCAATGCATTTAACCGGAATTGAAATCCAGAATCAGCATGTAATGCTCGGACTGTCGCAGTTTGACCTGCAGCAAGAGAGGATAAAAGTTGTAATTGTGGTGTTGTCATTGCGCACTCAAATCTAAAT
This sequence comes from Piscirickettsiaceae bacterium, assembly GCA_030620285.1. Lineage (GTDB taxonomy): Bacteria > Pseudomonadota > Gammaproteobacteria > Nitrosococcales > Methylophagaceae. The sequence continues at coordinate 3,673 of JAUXFA010000084.1, read as the reverse complement.
GATAATGATTATCATATAGGTTTTGATCAAGCAGTACAATATTTAATTATGAAAACAAAAAGGCCACGATAACCGTGGCCTTTTTGGTATGCTACGCTAAATGAAATTTAGACAAGTAACGGTGCAATAACCAAACTAACAATTGCCATTACATTGATTAAGATATTCATCGCTGGGCCTGAAGTATCTTTTAATGGATCACCTACAGTGTCACCGACTACTACGGCAGTATGCACATCGGAACCTTTGCCACCAAGATTGCCTTTCTCAACGTGTTTCTTAGCGTTATCCCATGCACCACCAGCATTAGCCATCATAAGAGCCATCATGACACAGCAAATTAAAGCACCACCTAACATACCGCCTAAAGCTTCAGGACCAAGGCCAAAACCAACAACAACCGGTGCGCCAACAGCTAATACGCCAGGCATGATCATTTTATTTAATGCTGCTTTAGTTGCAATATCGACACAACGAGCAGTATCAGGTTGTGCGGTGCCCTCTAATAAACCAGGGATTTCTCTAAATTGGCGACGAATTTCGTGGATCATATCGAAAGCAGCATCACCCACAGCCCTCATCGTCATTGCACTGACTAGGAATGGGAAAATACCGCCAAGGAACATACCCACTAATACAATAGGATCATTGATTAGTAATTGGAAATCAGCGTTACCTTGGTTAATTGTTTCAATATAAGCACTGATTAGTGCTAAGGCTGCTAACGCAGCAGCGCCAATGGCAAAACCTTTACCGATAGCAGCGGTTGTATTGCCTAACTCATCTAAAGAGTCGGTAATTTCACGGGTTTGCTCACCCATTTCAGCCATTTCAGCAATACCACCAGCATTGTCGGCAACAGGACCATAGGCATCAATTGCCATGGTGACGCCCACTGTAGCCAGCATACCGACAGCAGCAATACCAACACCATAAAGACCAGCATAAGCACTGGATATAAAGATGATTCCTGCAATAGTCAGAACGGGTATAGCAACAGATTCCATACCTAATGCCAAACCACTGATAAGGACGGTAGCAGGACCTGTTTCACCATCTTTAGCAAGCTTTCTGACAGGTGCTCCACCAGTGTAATATTCAGTCACTAAACCGATGATAATCCCGCCAATAGCACCAGTAAGAACTGCTATCCATAAATCAACGGTACCGCCTAATTGAATAATAAGGAGGTAGGCAACACCGATAAAGAGTACTGATGCACCCATAGTACCAATGCGTAATGCTACTTCAGGGCTTTTAGCTGAGAAAACTTTAACTGCATAAATACCGGCAATTGAACAAAGCAAACCAATTGATGCTAGTGCTAACGGCATAAACATTAATACTTCTTGACTGCTCGCCAATGTTGCAATAGCAGCTGCACTCATAGTGGCAGCAATTGCAATACTCGCAATCATTGAACCACAGTAAGATTCGAAGATATCAGAACCCATACCGGCAACATCACCGACATTATCGCCTACGTTATCAGCGATAACACCTGGATTACGAGGATCATCTTCTGGGATGCCGGCTTCAATTTTACCGACTAAATCTGCACCAACATCGGCACTTTTGGTGAAAATACCGCCACCCACACGTGAGAATAGGGCAACTGAAGATGCGCCCATACCGAAGCCATGAAGGACATGAGCAGTATGTGGATCACCACCAAAGACTAGATACAATAGACCTAAGCCTAAGAGTCCCATTGATGCAACGGTTAGTCCCATAATTGAGCCACCAAAGAAGGCGACTGTTAATGCTTCTGATGCACCTTGTTCTTTAGCCGCTGTAGCGGTGCGAACATTTGCTTGGGTAGCTGAATACATACCAATATACCCTGCACTACCTGAACAAATAGCGCCTAGAAAAAAGGCAAAGGCAGTATTCCAACCTAGATCGGAAAGGCCCAGCGCAGCAATACAAACCACACAAAAAATAGCGAGGCGAGAATATTCTGCTTTCATAAATACCATTGCGCCTAAATGGATTTGGTCGCCAATTTCAATGACTTTTCCTGTTCCTGCTGGCGCTGCTTTCATTTTGTTATAAACCAAAAACGCGCAAAATAAACCAAAAACCCCCAGTAATACTGGCAGGTAATTTAATGATGACATAGGGCCAAACCTCACTATTCTAGTTGTGTATTAAAAGATGTAACGATGTAAATACTAATTTTGTAAACCATTCCTTGCTAGACTTTTTATACCTGTATCGAGGGAATGTGTAAAGTAAACTGTCTGTTTGTAAAAAAATGAATAAGATAATTTATGATTGAGTGGTTTGTTTTTGCCTTAATTGGTGCCTTTACAGGAATCTTTGCTGGATTGCTTGGTTTGGGTGGTGGTTTGATTATTGTGCCGGCGTTGTTATTTGTTTTTAATTGGCAGGGTTTACCTGAGTTATATCTTATTCATATGGCGATTGGTACATCTTTAATGACGATTACAATTACTTCGCTGTCATCTAGCTACGCACATCACCAAGATCACCATGTTGACTGGTTATTGGTCAAACGATTGGCGCCGGGATTGGTTATCGGTAGCTTTGCGGGTGCTTTTGTCGCGACGATATTAAGTAGTTCATTGCTGCAACAGTGTTTTGCTGTTTATGTACTTTTAATGGCGATTAGTATGTGGTGGTCAGTTGTGCCTACGGTCGACACCTCTTTACTTAATCGAGCACCCATATTTGGGTTTTCGACTCTGGCAGGCTGTATTTCAGCATTAGTTGGGATAGGAGGAGGCTCGTTAGTGGTGCCTTATTTAGTCATGGCTAAACAATCTATCCGCAGGGCGATTGGCACCTCTGCAGCATGTGGTTTTGCGATATCCATTGCGGCAGTAATCGGTTTTATGGTGTTTGGTCAAACACAAGAAATACCAAAGACGGTGTGGCAAACAGGTTTTATTCATTGGCAGGCATTTTTGGGTATTATCGCTACTAGCACCTTGTTTTCCTTTTGGGGAGCAAAATTGGTTAAGCATTTACCGGTCAATATATTAAAACGATTATTTTCATTCATATTACTGGTGATTGCTATTTACCTATTCAGTTAATTTTAGATCAACTGTTTGAACAACAAATCGTGAAAAACAAGTGGTTTTCTTATATAATGGTTGCGATTATTTAACACTATTTGGAGCACTTCATATGAATCTTGACCGCGTCGGTTCAGGTAAAAATCTTCCTGATGATATTAATGTCATCATTGAAATTCCTTCTCATTCTGATCCGGTCAAATATGAGGTGGATAAAGAAACAGGTGCTTTGTTTGTTGATCGTTTTATGAATACAGCTATGTTTTATCCATGTAACTACGGTTATATCCCTCACACTTTGTCTGATGATGGTGACCCGGTTGATGTATTAGTAATGAGTCCATATGCATTGATTAGTGGTTCAGTAGTGCAATGTCGCCCTGTGGGCATGTTGAAGATGACCGATGAGTCTGGTGAAGATGCTAAGGTGGTTGCTGTGCCACATGACAAAATGTATGACCATGTGAAAAATATCAACGATATCTCACCCCGTAAGTTAGATAAAATAGCTCATTTCTTTGAGCACTATAAAGATCTTGAAAAAGAAAAATGGGTCAAAGTAGATGGTTGGTTAGATATTGATGCTGCAAAAGCAGAAATCATGAACAGCCTTGCAGCATTTAACGCAT
>JAUXFA010000170.1 GCA_030620285.1 Piscirickettsiaceae bacterium | reverse complement strand
AGTAAAACATACATCTACCAAACTAGGCTTTGGATTTATATATTTCAAACTCATACGCAACACAAGGGACTTAAACTCCCTCGGCTTCACGGCCGTGCCGGTTCGATTCCGGCCCTAGGTACCAACACATATTGATGCCTCAATTCCCTAGCGGGGGTTGGGGCTTTTTATTAGGTTGCAGTTGTTATATTGTCTCTAGCAGTTTGTGCGGCATGATTGAACCGTTATAGTTAATTAATAATATAATTACATACTAAATGAGTGGTATTATTAACAGTATTTTTTATCTGTTCACAGAAGCAATAAATGCCAGAAGATAACACCCCAGCAAAAGACAGCACAGATATACTTAAGCTAGTTATTCAATTTATTGGGCAGAATCAACTTGCTGCGATCCCAGTTAATTATACGGTTCTATACGAATATTTTTCTAACGCACATCCGTTGTTGAATCAGGTGTTTGACGAGGCGATCACAGCTAAGACTCTCATCACTGATGATGTTATGCAAAAATGGTTTGATAAATTCTTGAAGGGTTTTGACCTGATCGAATTAAGCCAATCGCAGAGCGAGCTTCATCGCATTGCAAATCAATTGACAGCGATTACTACGCAAGCTCAAGGTAATGTTTCCAAGTTTGATATTTCATTAACTGAATGTAAAAATGAAATGAGTGCAAACCCAGATAATGTTTCACTGACATCTGTTGTAGCAATGCTTATGAACAGTACCAGCTCAATGCAACTGGCTATGGAGAAAATGGATCAAAAGATCAATGCCAGCCAACAAGAAATAACATCGTTACAATCCCGCTTAGACATAGCAACTGTTGAAGCTGTAACTGATCCTTTAACTGGATTGCTGAATCGTAAAGGTTTAATGATGGCGATTGAAAAGGCATTATCTGATCAAGATAAATTAAAGCCATTCCCATGCTTGTTAATGCTGGATATTGATCGTTTTAAATCAATTAATGACAAATACGGCCATTCAATTGGTGACAGAGCCATTAAGATAGTAGCAGACACGTTAAAAAACCAAACAAAAGGTAAAGATACTACAACTAGGTATGGTGGTGAAGAGTTTGCGGTATTGCTACCAAATACTGAACTCCAAAATGCCATGATAGTAGCTGAAAATATTCGAAAAACCACCGAAACGATAAAGATAAAAAGAATAGATGATGAGTCTGAACTTTGTCGCATGACAATTTCAATTGGTATTACTCAGTACCAGTCTGATCTTAGTATCACAAATTTTATCGAACAGGCCGATCTTGCAATGTATCAATCCAAAAATTCAGGGCGTAACCAGACAACTGTCTACAAATCATAAAGTAGTATTAAAAGTACATTTTTAACTACACATTTTGACGGGTAATAATACCCCTTAAATTGGTGTCCGGGTTTAGTCTGCCACTACACATTAGCTCAGTTGCGTCTCTTTGGGAGAATACGAGCGCGCCCCCAGGTTGTGCCGTACATAATGCCGCCAGCCTCGTCAGGAACTGGAGTCGAATATTGTGAGTTCCAGCGCTGCCCCCCAATTACGTAGTGGAATGTACTCCTGCCTGTATCCCAGTTCAGAGCTTCCAATGTCCATTTATTACTGCGTGCGCCAATAAAATAAACATGATTTGTACCGAGACTCACATAGGGAACACCATTCGGTGAGCTGACATCGGTATTCGTCCATGCTGGCCCAAATGCACGCTTTACTGGGTTCCATTCAAATTTCTGAACGCCAAAAGGCTGGTGCATTGGATTTGAGCCAAGTGCTGCAGCTAGCAAACCGTGCATCTTACGTGGTGCCCCTTCAGGTATATTGTTGGGAGTATTATTGACAACGAAGGCACCATATCCAGCAACAACGACAGATTGTTCAGTTTGCACGGCCTTCAAGTCCAACGCACCCATCGTCGCCGAAACCATCCCTGCGATCCGTCTAGACGGCGAGCCTGGGATTTGTTCCCAGTCCTCTGGAATCTCATTGCGCCAGAACAGAACGACGTTCATAAGCTCATTTCCATCGGTAATAACAACAAATTTGTCCTCATCACCAAAACCCATAAGTGACGGGGTGGCACCGGTACCAACGCCTGTGTTGTTAAAATATGGTGCGACCCATGCCCCGTCTGCTTCATTCGTGGAAAAACTTTCACCCTTCCAGATAATCTTGTGCATGTGGTTCCTGCTCGCCACATAGATACCGCCGTCCTTGTCTACCGCGATCGAGTTACGAACCCAGCCATACCCAACTCGCTGTGCTTCGGTACTTTCACCAGTAGGGTTTGCAAGTCTGATTAGCCGGTGTTCCTTCAGGTCCATCGAGACCGCGACAATCCAGCCTTCTTCAGTTGGTATGACAACCCAGCCGTCATAGGTCATGTTCATTCCAAGGGTCGCGCCTGCCGCTTTGGCCGGCACTTGAAAACGAGCCTTGATCTCGATTGGAGAAGATGGGTCGCCTTCTTTCCTGTCTCCATAGGCAGTAATACTTCCGTCTTTGTCTGCAACATAAAGCCAGTTATTTCTACCGACAACGACGTAGATGGCGCTGACATCTTTTAGAGACTTGGCGTTCTCGCCGGCAAGCTGGAGATTCGCCGTGCTGTTATCGTCATCAAGCGCCTCGATCGAATCTTCCGCACGATCTTTGGTCCAGTGCACTGCAGTTCTGGAGGGAATATGATCGTAGACTTCAAGAGTTTCTGCATTAAGCTTGTAGATACCGTTGACACCATTGGTCCATAGGACACGACTGCCATCTGTATATGGGCTTGTTGTAAAGCCTCCAATATAGCCCGGACCGAGATGCTGATAAATTTTTTCTTCGTCTCGCAGCTCCCGGCTATGGTCCATCGGACCTTTGACGTAAGTGGCATCCTGCTGGGCAGAATCACCATGCGGCATTGGCTGTGTGCTATCGGCGACGTAAGGGTTCCGGGGTGCTGTCAGAGGAACTGCTTCTATAGCCTCTTGACTGTTTGCTGGTGCAAGAGCCAGAATCAAAATGATACCAATTAACGCACCTATGTATTGTTGCTTCAGCATACTATGCCACTCCTTGATTAAACTGATAATTCAATTTGGGAAAACTTAAAAAGCCCTGGTAAGCGATGCCCTGATCCAATCTCCATCTTCAGCATCTGTTTTAGTCTTCAGGCTGGTTCCGTAAGTCAGGTTCGCACGCAGGGTTTGGGTAAGTCTCGCGCCTAGAGTTGCACCGCCCCCAGGTAATTGAAATGATCATCTTGATCAACACCATTGATACTTGACTCTCCTCCGTATGCATACAGAACATTAAGGCCGCCCCAGAACATACAGTTTAAATCACGGGTGACATGAGCTTCCAGATGAATCAATGGGTCCTAGCCTAACACGTCTCCACCAAACGCCTCGTCATTATCGCCGGTTCGATTCCAACTGTAGCCTCCATTTCTTTATGTCCGCAGGTTAAAACTCATAAACCCCTTTATTTGTAAAAACAAAGGGCGGCCTTTTAATAATTATTATGAGGCCAACGACCTCATTAACATACTGTTAGGTGTCAGAGTTGATATCAAATACCAAGTTGGTTAAAGTGAATTACATTTAGATAAAACATTTGGAGATAATATGAATAATAAAATGATTGGAATTGTGCTTATCGTTATTGGTGTTGCAATGGGTCTGTGGGGTTACAACATTTATGACTCAGCTGAATCTCAACTTAGCAGGGTAGTTAGTGGTGATACCCCTATTGAGGCTTGGCTTGGTATGGTTGGTGGTGTTATTTGTCTCGTAATTGGAATCAGCAGAGTAAAGTAAATTGCAAATACTAAGCATACAAATTGAAGTAATGAGCTTATAAAATTATCTAACGAAAAATAAAAGTAGCTTAATAGTGACAGGTATTGTGAACAACCAATGAAACAATATCTAACAAATTGTTCGTGTGGACCTGCTCTGCGCGCCCCATAACTCAAACGTTAGATTGCAGTAGATGTAATGATTTTTACAACAGAGGTAATATTATGGACATAACAGGATTAATTATATTTTTAGCAATTGGTGCCTTAGCAGGATGGTTGGCTGGAACTTTGATGAAAGGTGGTGGTTTTGGTCT